>JAUWZB010000110.1 GCA_030615555.1 Dehalococcoidales bacterium | reverse complement strand
ACCAGAACCACCACCGTGGTGTCCGCAGCATCCATAATGTCGAGCTCCGTCTGCCCCACGCCTACCGTTTCCACCAGAACAAAGTCCTTTCCGAAGGCATCCATGAGCTTGAGCACCTCCCTGGTGGCGGGAGATAATCCTCCCCGACTGTCCCTGGTGGCCATGCTCCGGATAAAAACCCCTTTATCCAGATAGTGCTGTTGCATCCTGATGCGATCGCCCAGCACCGCGCCGCCAGAGAAGGGGCTGGAGGGGTCGCACGCGACCACCCCCACCGAAAAACCCTCCGCCCTCATCAGCACCGTCAACCGGTCCACCAGGGTGCTCTTGCCCCCTCCCGGGGGACCGGTAATGCCCACAAAATAGGCCTTCCCCAGGCGGGGGTTAATCTGGCCCATTATCTCGGGCACCTCAGGGGCATTCCGCTCTACCATGGTGATCAACCGAGCCAGGGACTGATCGTTCCCGGCGAGCATCTTTTGAACCAGTTCCATCATTCCCCCAACTCGCCTAAATCCTTTTTTCGCTCTTAACCCACGTTCTTTTTGAACAATCGCCTTGAAATTAGAGGTCGGCTTTTCGTAACGGAGCGACTAGAACGAAAATTATTATAGCTCGCGGCTCTTATCCAGAAGCAAACTATATCACCGCACCTTTCACCTGTCAAGGAAATTTATGGCGAGAGACATACTAGCGGGAAAGGGAGGGAGTGGCGAGCATGTAGTCGCCCCTTTTCGCCCTATATGAGCCTTCATTAGAGAAAATCGGGTTTTTTCAAAGTCGCCCCGATTTCTTAATTGCAACCATAAAGTTCGAAAAAGGTGGGAAAGGCGTCTTTAAGAGGCAAGGTTTGTCCCCGCTGGATTGCGGTGAAGCCATACCGGTGGCGAAGGCGGTCGATAACCCGGTCCAGGCGCTCCCAGCACTCCATAGAGGAATCCAGCAGGCTGAGCTGCCTTTCCTCACCAATTAGGCTTGATACCCCGATGCCAATAAGGCGCACCAATTGTCGCCGTTGCCAGAGTGCCCTCCCCAAGAGCGCAACCCCCACATCAAAGATCGCCTGGTCGGCATTTATCGCCCATTTCAGGGTGCGACTGCGGGTGATCGTGTCAAAATCGGCATACCTGAGCTTTAGAGTGATGCACCTCGTCCTTTTCCCCTCGCGGCGCAGCTCCGCGCCCACCCGTTCACTAAGGTAACGCAGGGTCGCCTTGAGGAAGGGATAGTCCAGGGTATCCCCGATGAAGGTGGTCTCCCGGCTTATCGATTTGGCAGCCAGAGGAGTCTCAACCCCCCGTTCATCGATGCCCCGGGCATAGCGGTAGAGCGCGTCTCCCATAGAGCCGAGGCGGGCTCGCAACAGCGGGGCGGATAAATCGGCGAGCTCCCCAACGGTGGTGACCCCGAGCCTCTTCAGCAATTGCTCCGTCTTTGATCCCACGCAGGGCAGCCTGGCGATGGCGAGGGGGGCGAGAAACAAACGCTCCTCCCCAGGCGCCACCTCAACCAGCCCATCTGGCTTTGCCAGGTCGGAGGCAATCTTGGCCACCAATTTCGAGGGGCCAATGCCAATAGAGGCCGTGACCCCTATTTCGCCCTTTATCCGCTGTTTCATGCTTAACGCCGCCTCCGAAGTAGGGCCATATATCGGCTCAAAACCGGTGAGGTCAAGATAAGCCTCATCAAGCCCCGTAGGCTCAAGCTGAGGGGTGAAATCGGCGAGGATGGCAATAAATCTTGCCGAGGCATCGCGATAGCGGGGGAAGCTCCCTTTCAGGAAGATGGCATGAGGGCAGAGACGATAGGCCCTGGTAAGGGGCATGCCGGCATAAATTCCATAGGCCCTCGCCTCATAGGAGGCGCAGGCCACCACACCGCGAGCGCCAGGCTCACCACCAACCACCACAGGCCTGCCCCATAGCTCCGGGTTCCGCACCTGCTCCACGGAGACAAAAAAGGCATCGAGGTCAACATGAAGGATCTTTCGCCCTTTATCGCACATACGTTCTAATTATAAATTAAACGAGATCACCATGTCAAGAGGTCTGCTAAAGAGATATTGATTTACCTTTGAGAAACAGGTATACTAGTTCGAAAAAGGAGGCCAAGATGGTGGAAGAGGAAATCGGCATGGTGAGCGACTTCTTTGCCCGACCGGTGGTGGCCGGGCTCGATCTCACCGCCCCGCTCAAGGTTGGGGATAAGATTCACATCACGGGGCACACCACCGACCTGGAACTCATCGTCGAGTCCATGCAAATCCAAAATGTGGACGTTCAGGAGGGCAAGCCAGGGGATGCCGTGGGGGTCAAGGTCCCCGACCGGGTGAGGCGGGGGGATAAGGTCTATAAGGTCACTGAGTAATCGCCCGAATCAGGTTCGCCATCTCGATGGCGCTTACCGCTGCCTCAAAGCCGGCATTGCCCATTTTTGTCCCTGCTCGCTCGATGGCCTGCTCCAAGGTGTCTGCGGTAACCACACCATAAATCACTGGTATCCCGGTCTCGAGGCCAACCTGGGCAATCCCCTTAGTTACCTCGGTGGCGATATAGTCAAAGTGGGGTGTGCCCCCCCTGATCACCGCTCCCAAACAGATAACGGCAGAATAACTCCCCGTTTCCGCCATCTTTTTGGCGATGAGCGGAATCTCAAAGGAGCCCGGGGTCCAGGCGACCTCGATGTCCTTCTCCTTGACGCCATGACGCAGTAACGCGTCCTCCGCCCCCTCAAGAAGCCTGGTGGTAATGAAATCGTTGAAGCGGGAGAGCACCACCCCGAACTTTAGCCCCGCACCGAGAAGCGTGCCTTCATATTTCTTATTCAATATCGCCTCCTCTCTCGGTAAGACCTAGCCCGAAAAAACCTCATCGCTGCTCTTGCCTAAGGCAGCATGAATATCGAAGCGCACGGAGCCCACCGCCGCCTTGCCCCGCACCGCGTCGGCAATTCTACCTGTCATACTGTGGCCAAAGGCGCCGCAGAGTTCAATTACGCCACATCCCTCCTCCGCCAGTTGCTTTGCCTTATCGATAGCCTGGTCCATGTTGGCCACAAGCTGGGTAACGAGCTCCACAAATTCAGTACTCACCGTGCCACGATGCTTATCAGGATCAGCACCGGGCACCAGAGCCATGAAGGCTATTTTCATTGCCATGTTTCCCCCTTTTTTATTAAGGTTCCGGCCCTATCCCCTTGTCTCCTCCAGCTCCAGAAGGTGGCCCAGCTTCTGCTGCTTCGTCTCAAGATAG
>JAUWZB010000145.1 GCA_030615555.1 Dehalococcoidales bacterium | reverse complement strand
TGGGGCATGATACTTCTGTAGGAGAAACAATGCCGGTGGCGCGTCCCCGGACCAAAGCAAAGGCGGTAAGTCGCCTCCTGGAGATAATGGCGGAACGGGTTGGAGACTCCCCGGTGCATGTCATCGTGCACCATGCTGATGAGCTAGAGGGAGGGGAGAAGCTTAAGGCGGAGATTGCCTCCCGATTTGACTGTGTGGAGCTTCATCTTACCGAGTTTACCCCTGGCATGGGGGTTCATGCCGGACCTGGGGTGCTGGGCATCACCTTTTATGCCGAGGGCTGATTTTTTCGACCTTTCCTGGCCGTTACCCATGCCAGCGCGCCAGTAAGATTGATATGTTATTAGCTGCCGAGGCGAAATGGAGAGGACAACTGAGCAGGGCGAAAAAAGGGAAGATGTAGAGCGGCTGAGGGAAAGCCTGGGCGAATTACCCGAACCCACCATCACCCCGGCCTTCATTGTGGTCAGTGGCCTGCCGGGCAGTGGGAAGTCCTACTTCTGCCGTCGGCTTGCCGCGCGCCTTGTTTCGCTCTCCCCACATCCCCTGGGCCCACCCTTCCCTATCCTGGAGAGCGATGCCCTGAGAAGATTGCTTTTCCCCATGCCAAATTATAGCCGTGGCGAAAGCGACCGCCTGTTTAGGGCTTGCCACATGCTCATTGAAGACCTACTGCGAAGAGGGATCCCGCTTATCTTCGACGCTACAAACCTGATCGAGCGCCACCGGGAGCACCTCTATCACATTGCCGACAGCGTGGGAGCGAGGCTGATTATAGTGCGTGTTGAGTCGCCCCCAGAATTGGTGCGTCGGCGCCTCCAGGGTCGCCTCTCCGGCCTCGATCCGGAGGACAAATCGGAGGCTGACTGGAGGGTTTACCGGCGGATGAGCAACACGGTGCAGCGCATTCGGCGAAACCACTTCGCTGTCGATACCTCCAGGGACATCACCCCGGTAATCGATAAGATTGTGCGTGAGGTAAATCGTTAATTCGCCTGATGGACCATAACATAGCAATCTTACTGGCGCACTGTCATAGACAACGGGTGGAGAAGGTCGAAAAAGCGAAACGAACGAGGAGGGCGAAAAAGGAGATGGAGGTTAAGGTTGTATCAGGAGACATCACAAAGCTCCCCCTAAGTGCCATCATAGTGAATCTCTTTGAAGAGGTGAAAAGCCCCAGCGGGGCCACGGGGGCGGTGGATCAAGCCCTTGGCGGGCTGATTACCCAGCTCATCGCTGATGGGGAGATCAAGGGGAAGCGCAACGAAATCACCCTGATTCATAGCATGGGTAAGATCTCGCCGGAGAGGGTGGTCGTTGCTGGCTTGGGGAAGGAAGAGGAGCTAACCCTCTCCGGGATTCGCGGGGTTGCTGCCGAGGCTTTTCGCTCTCTGAGGAAGGTGGGTGCGAAGCGAGTGGGTACCATTGCCCACGGCGCTGGCTCGGGGGGCATTGATGCTGAGAAATCGGCCCAGGCGGTGACAGAGGGCGCTATGTTGGGCCTTTATACCTTCCGCAAGCATCTAACCAAGGAAGCGGAGGAGGGGGAGATTGAGCAGATGCTCATTGTGGAACGGGATGAGGAAAAGCTCGCTGAGCTGGAGCGGGGGTGCACCAGGGGGCGGATAATGGCTGAGGCCACAAACCTCGCCCGGGATATGGCCAACGAGCCGGCCAACTATATGACCCCCACACATATGGCGGAGGCGGCCCAAAGGGTCGCTGATGAGTGGGGGCTTGAGTGCCGCATCCTTGAGCAAGCGGATATGGAGCGGCTGGGGATGGGCGCCCTCCTGAGCGTGGCCCGGGGAAGCAGGCAGCTGCCAAAGCTCATCATCCTTAGCTATAAAGGTGGCGACCCCTCAAAAAGCCCTCTGGGTCTTGTGGGCAAGGGGATAACCTTCGACTCCGGGGGCCTCTCCATTAAGCCCGTAGAGGGGATGGGGGACATGAAGGGGGACATGGCCGGCGGCGCTGCCGTTATCGCTGCCATGCGTGCCATCGGTGAGCTCAGGCCGAAGGTTAATGTCACCGCGCTCGTGCCCGCGACGGAGAACCTCCCGGATGGCGCAGCCCTCAAGCCGGGGGACATCGTGCGGGCGTCAAATGGCAAGACCATCGAGGTCGTGACCACCGATGCCGAGGG
>JAUWZB010000144.1 GCA_030615555.1 Dehalococcoidales bacterium | reverse complement strand
TGGGTATCCCAGCCCGCCTTGCGCGGGGCGCAGTATCCCCTCATCGTCTTATAGCGGGGGATGACATCCTTGAACACCCGCGAAAGGATATGGTGCACCCCAGGGCTGGCGTTAGCGGTAGGCGGCCCCTCGTAGAGGACGAAGAGGGGAGAGCTTTTTCGCTCCGCAACGCTCCGCTCAAAGATACGCTTCTCGCTCCAGAAGTCGAGGATGCGCTTCTCCAGCTCAGGAAAACTTATCTTGCTCGGCACTGGCTTGAACATTTTTTTCGCCTTTTCGCTTTTCGCACTTTCTCAAACGATTTTTATTAAGATACGTCTCTCCCCCCAGATTGCGGACGGGAATATAAAGCATCTGCCCAATACGAAAAAGCTCGTCCCTTAGGGACGAGCTTTATGCCCGCGGTACCACCCTAACTCCCCACCATCGGGGCCCTCATCAAACCCCGACACGTCGGGGTTCGTCGTGGATAACGGCTGACGAGGCCGGCCAAGCCTACTGACAAATCGGGCCACGTTTTAAACGCTAAACCTGCCGCGTTCGGTTGGCGGCTCGAGAGAGATTTTCAGAGGGCAGGTCGCATCTGCTCTCACCATACCAGACTCGCTGGGCGCCTTCTCCCTCCTACTCTTCTCCGTCGTCGCTTTTTCGTCCTTCTCAAACGCTTTTTGTAAAGATATGCCTCCCCTAAAATCGCGGACGGGAAGATAACACATCTTTATAGTACGAATAGAGATTAGCAAATGGTGAAGATAAAGTCAAGGCTCTGTACTCGTCCAGTACACTAGTGACACATTGTCTCTCTCCATTATCCCTGTCATTGCGACCGAAGCGAAGCAATCTCATGGTAGTTTTCATCCTCACCCACCGAGATTGCTTCCCCCGACGCCGACAGGTCGGCCGACGCTTCGGCCTAAATCGGGATCGCAATGACAAGTGAAAGAACCTCTTGCAATGAGGGAAGGTGTCACCATCTAGCTGAACGAGCTAAGGCTCAAATTACTGCGGCTTGAGGATGGTCACCTTACGATCCTCGCCCTCGCCGATGCTCTGGGTGATCACCCCAGGGTAGTCCCGGAGCGCCAAGTGAATGATGCGGCGCTCGCTTGCCGGCATCGGCTCCAAGGTCACGGGCTGCCCAGTGGCCATGACACGCTCCGCCATGCGCCGCGCCAGATTCTGGAGTGCCTCCTGTCGACGCTCCAGATAACCCTCTACATCGATGGTTACGGGCACATGAGCCTTTAATTGCTGGCTCACCATGAGGTAGACCATGTACTGTAGGGAGGATAGGGTCTGACCCCTCCTCCCAATAAGAATGCCCAGGTCCTCGCCAGTGATTTCCAGGCTGATAGGGGCGCGCCCCTCCACGGATGGCTCCTTTTCCTCAATGGAGGCCGAGACCTTCATCAAGGAAAGAAGCTTCTCCAGCACCTCCTTAGCCAGGATGACGGCCGCCTGCCTCACCTCTTCAGATTGACGCCTGAGCACCCTGACCGTAGCCTCATCGCCGCCAAAACCCAAAAATCCCGGTTTACCCTCCTTTAGGACGACCACCTCCACCTCGTCACGGCTTGCGCCGAGCTTTTCTAGCGCCAGCGCGACGGCCTCTTCTACGGTCTTTGCGCTTATCTCTAGACTTTCCATGCGCCACCCTCTCTTGTTGTTTCACCCTTTCGGTTGCCAACTTATCCTCTTGCCTGGCCCCCTCGAGTGTTTCCATGATCGGCTCTTTAGCCACCTGTGGTGCCGGGGCCGGGGCTCTCGCGAAGAGCGAGCCCCACCCGGTGATAAAATACTGCGTCACAATGCCAATAATATTGGAGACCACCCAAAACAGCGCCAGCCCACTGGGGAAGCTGAGGGTAAAAAAGGCAAACATCAGGGGCATCATCCAAAGCATCATTTTACTCATCGACTGCTGCCTCGGGTCCGCCGAGGTCACGGTGGACATCTTTTGCAGCACCCACATCGAGGACCCCACCAGAATGGCCAGGATAAAATACCCATCAGGCTGGGCCAGGTTAAGCCAGAGGAAGCTTTCTTTCAGGGGAACCGCCTGATGAACCGCCGATAAAGAATAGAGACGCTGGGAGAGCCCTAAAAGGTCCTCAGGGGTTGCCGCCAGCGATCTTATGATCGACTGATAAAGGGCGA
>JAUWZB010000153.1 GCA_030615555.1 Dehalococcoidales bacterium | reverse complement strand
CCAGGCACAGAGCATGGCAGTGGAGGCCCAGAAGAAAACGATAACCCAGCCCGCGATAGGTGCATCTTCCATAAGAGCCAGCCGCGGGATCAGCGCAATGCACATAATCATCTTATACGCCATCATGTACTGGAGTATGGCGATATACCGCAGCGGCTGGAACAGTCCCAACAAACACAGGACACCCTCACCACATATCGCAGCACCGTAGATTGCCTGCACGATCGGATCAGCGTTATTTTCCGTAACTCTAATCAATTCCCAAAAACTACTGGGAGCAATTACCATCCACAAACCGAGAGCAAACGAGGTTGAAGCACACAGGCTATAAACCCATTTCAGATACTTGAGCTTAGTTTCAAATTCGGGCTTGATTAATCCTCTGACCTTGGTCATGGTGTCACCTCCAACGCCTCATTTGCCTCTCGCAGAGGCTATACGATGGCTTCCAACCGCCGGGCGAGACGCTTGCCGAGAACAACCACGGTCAGGACTGGCGGTGTTGCCCCCGCCGTAGGCAGGACACTGGTATCACAACAGTAAAGATTCTTAACCGACGTTCCTAGATTGGTATCCAGCAACCGCCCCACCCTGACCGTGCCACCGGGATGGCCCAGGACGAAGCTTGTATGTTGGTCCAGACCCCCTCAGCTGATTACATCTGTTCAGGGGCGCTCATCCCCATGATGTGAAGCGTCCTGGCCAGGACGATCCGGGCAGCCTCCACCAGCTTGAGGCGCGCCCGGGTGAGCGCTTCATCTTGGGAGATGACACGGCACTTTTCGTAGAAGTTATGGAAAATGGTCGCCATGTCCAGAGCGTAGTAGGGGAGGTGGTGAGGCTCCAGGGTCTGGGCCACCAGCTCTATCACCTCCGGTAGCTGGAGCATCTTTCTGATCAGGGCCAGCTCCGGGTCACTGGTGAGCAGGGAAACATCCCCCCCCTCATAGTCGATCCCCCTCTCCTGGGCCAGGCGCAGGATGCTTGAGATGCGGGCATGGGCATATTGCACATAATAGACCGGGTTGTCCGCCGACTGGCGCTTCGCCAGTTCCAGGTCGAAGTCCATCTGACTATCAGCGGAGCGAGAGAGGAAGAAGAAACGACAGGCATCGACGCCCACCTCATCCACCAGCTCCCGAAGGGTGATCAGCTCCCCGGTGCGTTTCGAGGCCCGGAGCACCGCATCACCGCGCTTTAGGGTAACCATCTGAGAGATGATGATCTGGAACCTCTCCGGGTCGATCCCCAGAGCACCAATCACCGCCTTCATCCGGGAGACATGTCCCTGGTGGTCAGCCCCCCAGATATCGATCACCCTCTCGAAGCCCCGCTCGATGAACTTGTTATAGTGATAGGCGAGGTCGGAGGCGAAGTAGGTGGGGGAGCCGTCGCTCCTCACCAGCACATTGTCCTTATCCTCGCCGAGGGCGGTGGAGGAAAACCAGACCGCCCCCTCCTTTTCCATGGTATAGCCTTTACCCTTGAGGAGGGACATCGCACTATCGTATTGCCCATGTTCGAAAAGGCTCTTTTCGCTGAACCACTCATCGAAGGTCACCCCCAATAGCTTGAGGTCGGACTCGATGGCGGCGATGACCTTCGCCATCCCTTTTTCGCCCACTTCCTTCGTTGTCTTTTCCGGCTCCGTCAATAAATTGAGCACCAGATCAGAGAGCGCCTTCTCTTTCCCTCCCTTATCCTCAATGATCTCGTTAGCGATCTCGATCATG
>JAUWZB010000087.1 GCA_030615555.1 Dehalococcoidales bacterium | reverse complement strand
TCACAAAGATATACTTCGTCATCCCTTTGGTTCCTTATGGGGAAAGGGCAGTGGCTTCTTAGCTTATCGTAAGAAGGTTTTCCTTCTCGTGGTATCCAAATTATCCAGGGGCAACAATCTTCAGAGGAATCGAGCTCTCTCTCGAGTTCTATATTATAAGACTTCACATCGATAATGTCAAGCCCATTTTTTCGTCTAGGTGAATGGTCATCACCTCCTGCCGTGATTTTCTTGGTAGCACTCTGTGCTGTCATTGCGGGTGAAGCCGAAGCTCCGAGCCGAAGGCGAAGAGGAAGCAATCTCATAGTTCCTTCCTTCTTCCCCTCTCCCGTGAAGGGAGAGGGCTGGGATGAGGGTGAAATCCCCCCTCCCTCTACCTCCCTCCCGCCAGGGGAGGGAGAACTTCGTCCCTCACCCGGGATTGCTTCCTCCGATACATCGGGGTCGCAATGACATGGGGGACACCCCCAGACCTCCGTTAGGGGGAAACCGCTCTGGACTCCCCTTTTGAAGAACCCCTGTCCATGTGTCGCCTATCTATCCGAACGAGATCCGCCCGCGAAAAGTTCGAAAAATTTCTTCTCACCACGGGCAGAACTGTGTTATAATGTGCTCACTCCAGCACATATTATAGGTGGCAACTTGAGCCGGGATTGCCATGTAGAGCCAGATCAGCCCAAACCAGGTGGGCCGTAAAGTTTGAAAAAGAGGTGTGGCGTAATGAGGATCGCCATTATCGGGTTGGGGTTAATCGGGGGGTCGATGGGCTTAGCCCTCAAGAGGGCGGAGGCGGATTTTGAGGTGGTAGGTTTCGCTCGCCGGCCTGAGGTCGCATCCCGGGCGCTTGAGCTCGGGGCCGTGAACCGCACTGAGGGGGAGCTACATTCCGCAGTGAAGGGTGCTGATATGGTCATCATCGCCACCCCGGCGATGGCGATGAAGGGGATACTGGCCGAGATCGGGGGGAGCCTCCGCGAGGGCTCGATCGTCACCGATACGGCGAGCACCAAGGCCAAGGTTATGGGGTGGATGGAGGAGTCTTTGCCCCCATCGGTGAGCTTCATCGGGGGACATCCCATGGCGGGTAAGGAGGCCACCGGGATCGAGGCCGCCGATGGTGACCTCTTTCAGGGGTGCACCTATTGCCTGATCGCGGGGAGAGGGGCTACCAAAGAAGCGCGCGATAGGGTTGCGGGGCTGGTAAGGCAGATCGGGGCAAATCCCCTCTTTATCGAGGCCTCGGAGCATGACAGTCTGGTTGCCGGTATCAGCCATCTCCCCATACTTATCTCCGTAGCCCTTGTCGCGGCGACTACCAAAAGTCCCTCGTGGCCCACAATGGCAAGGCTTGCCGCCTCAGGGTTTCGTGACCTTACTCGATTGGCATCGGGGGACCCACGGATGAGTCGGGACATCTGCCTCACCAACAGGGAGCCCATCCTTCACTGGATCGATGATTATATTGAGGAACTGAAGGCACTGCGTCGCCTGGTAAGCGAGGGCGGTGAGTGTGGAGAGAGCGAAAAACTGGAGGAGGCCTTTATGCGGGCGCGGGAGGAACGAGAGGGTTGGCTGCGAATGTAGGGATGGGGTTATCATGGAGCAGCGGGTAAAGGGTTGCTCAATTCTCAGGGGCGAGCTTGCCCCACCGGGCGATAAGTCCATATCCCATCGCGCCCTTATCCTGAACAGTATTGCCAAGGGGCGGGCGAGGATCGAGAATCTCGCTCCGGGCGATGACCTCGGCGCCACGATTTCCTGTTTAAGGGCTTTGGGGGTGGAAATTATCGAGGAAGAGGGCATGCTCACCGTCTCAGGGGTGGGCAGAGAGGGCTTCATGGAGCCCACCGATGTGCTCCATGCTGGCAACAGTGCTACCACGATGCGCCTCCTGGCGGGGCTGCTTGCCGCTCAGCCCTTCCTGTCCATAGTTACCGGGGATGAGTCGCTGCGCGCTCGCCCGATGGGTCGCTTGATCCATCCCCTGCGCTTAATGGGAGCGGAGATCTGGGGGCGGGGGCATGATTCCCAGGCCCCGCTCGTGATCAAAGGGAATAAACTTAAGGGCATAGACTATCGCCTCCCTGTGGCGAGCGCCCAGATAAAGTCGGCGATCCTCATCGCCGCCCTCTTCGCCCGGGGGAATACCACCGTTGCGGAGCCGGCGCCCTCGCGGGATCACACGGAGCGCTTCCTCAGGGCCATGGGGGTAAAGCTACAGAGGGAGGGCGCCAGGATCAAGCTTATCCCCTCTGCCCCCCCTACCCCCATCGATGTTTGCGTCCCCGGGGATATAAGCGCTGCGGCCTTCTGGCTTGTCGCCGGAGCGATTCATCCCAACGCCCAGCTCAAGGTTATAAACACGGGGATCAACCCGACAAGGAGCGGGATCCTAGACGTCCTTCTCCAGATGGGTGCCAAGCTCAGGGTGGAGCGGGAGCGAAGGGAGAGCAACGAGCCTGTGGCCGATGTCGTGATCGAATCCAGCGACCTGGTAGGGACGCAAATTGGGGGAAACCTCATCCCCAGGCTTATCGATGAGCTCCCGCTTATTGCCCTGGCTGGCTCCTTTGCCCGAGGGACGACCACCATCCGAGACGCTCAGGAGCTCAGGGTAAAGGAGTCGGATAGGATCGGGGCCACGGTGAGGGAGCTATCGAGGCTGGGGGCAGATATAGATGAGCTGCCCGATGGCATGGTTATTCGCGGGGGCAGGAAGCTCACTGGCGGGGAGTGCTCGAGCCACCATGATCATCGTTTGGCGATGACCCTGGGCATTGCGGCGCTGGTGGCTCAAGGGGAAACAGCGATCCATGATGCCGAGGTGGTAGCTATGTCCTATCCCAACTTCTGGCAGGACCTGGAGAGGCTCACCATAATAGAAAGGGGGTAAAGAAGCGAGAGATGACTACAGAGCTAATTCATATCGGTTTTGGCAATGTCCTGGCAATGAATAGGGTGATCGCCATGGCACCCCCGAACTCAGCCCCTACCAAGCGCATGGTTCAAGAGGGCAAGAGCAATGGGATGCTCATTGACCTGACCAGCGGTAGGAGGACAAAAGCGGTGCTCATTATGGACAGTGGCCATATTGTGCTGGCAGCCCTTGCCCCGGAGACTATTGCGGGCAGGCTGACAGCGAGTCGGGGGGGTTAGGTCTGAAGGTGCAACGACCCCTTCCCAGGACGAGATCACTGCTTATTGTGCTCTCTGGCCCCTCCGGTGTGGGCAAGGATGCGGTGCTCGCCCGGATGAAGGGATCGGGGCGCCCTTTACATTTTGCGGTGACGGCAACCACCCGCCCGCAGCGGAAAGGGGAAAGCGATGGCGTGGATTATCACTTCGTTACCCGGGAGAGGTTTGAGGAGATGGTGAAGGGAAGAGACCTTCTGGAGTGGGCTGAGGTCTATGGCAATTTTTATGGGGTGCCCAGGCGCCAGGTGAAAGAGGCGCTGGAGCAGGGACACGATGTCCTGGTGAAGGTCGATGTTCAGGGGGCGGCAACGATTAAACGCGCTGTGTCCCAGGCGCTCCTCATCTTCCTGGCCCCTCCCTCCATGGCGGTGCTGGAGGAACGAATCAGGCAGCGCAACACCGAATCGGTCATCGAGCTTGAGCGGCGCATCGCGACCGCTCATGAGGAGATGAAGCAACTGGGGACGTTCGATTATGTGGTGGTGAATGCTCGTGTGGCCCGGGCCGTGGCCGAGATCGATGCCATTATCACCGCGGAGAAGTGCCGGGTAAGCCCCAGGGTGGTGGCGCTATAGCGAGTTGTAGGTTTCTTGAAGAAGCAGCGCGTCCCCCTCACGATCCGGGCTTTCACAGATGAGCAGCCCCCTTACCTCAAGTTCCTTTAACGCTTTGAGGAGCTCCACATAGCGAAAGTCTGACTCCTTCAGGTTCAGATGCTTGCGCTCCCCTTTTCTGCTATACTCGATCCCCGAAAGGTGAATATGCATATGGTCCAGGGCCTGTCTCCCCAGCCTCTCGGCCACCTGTTTCAGTATGGCCATGAATTCCTTATAGGAATTGAACCCTCCTGTTCTGGCATGCATGTGGGCGAAGTCGATGCAGGGGGCGATGCCCTCGATCTCAGCGCTCAGGTTCAAGATCTCCTCCAGGGTGCCGAATTGACTTCCCTTCCCGGTGGTCTCGGGCCGCAGTAAAACCCGATGGCCCGCCGCCC
>JAUWZB010000046.1 GCA_030615555.1 Dehalococcoidales bacterium | reverse complement strand
ACACAATGAGCTATGTGCGTCAACCTACCGTAAGCTCACTTATCTTCCCTTTTCTCACACTAATCTTTGATAATTTCGCCTTCTCACACTGCCTGGACAGGTTCATGAGCGAGAGCCGCATTGCAGATGGACTCCTCAGCGTTCGTGAGGCGCAGCTTGCTAAACGTTCCCATAAACACAGTTCAGTGCTGGAGCAATCGAGGGCTCCTAAAGACCTACCGTGTTGTGGGCCCCGCGGCGACAGAAGGTTCCAGCAGGAGGACCTCGATAGCTTTGTCGCCTTCCGGGACAGCTAAGGACGCCCGATCAAGCCCCGCAGAGCTTGAGCTACCTGATCAGACTTCCCCTCCATAATATCCAAGAGTACATAGGCCCTGGCACTCACCGCTTGTTCCTCTTTTGTTTACCTGAGATTGTAACCCAGCTGAGTCCAACCTCTTCGGAGTAATATGTATCCTCAGCTGGTCATGGCTAAGGGGCTTCCTTGAAAGGGTATACCCCGAGGTATCATACAAATGCTAGCGAGACAGAGATAAAGAAGTCCTAAAATGAGGAGGGAAAAAGTTACAGAGTTGTGACATTTTAGGAGGCAGTCTCTAACTGAGGCTCGGAACTTCCTAGAGCTTTAGCGAGGGGAATTTCTCGAAGCTGTTCAGGCGGGGGGCTGGTCTATGATGTAGCCAGCCTTGGGGATGGTGCGAATCAGCTTGGGATTGTTGGGATCCCTTTCCAGCTTATATCTTAGCCGACTGATCTGTGGACGATGATCCCGAGATTCAACAGCTTCTAAGGGATATTGCGGCAGGCACAATGTGCCCGCCCAGCAAGCGTGCCACCGATGGCAGGAGCACCATTGGCAGCTAGGCAGTTGTTGCCCTGAACTCTCATGTATAGTATTTGCCATTAGATTTGCTTGACCCTGAGGGAAATCTCCCCTAAAATCTAAGGGTGATTATCGACTGCCACACCCATATTTTCCCACCACGGATGAACGAGCACCGCGAGGAGTACGTAGGTCGCGACCCATTATTTGCCCGAATCTACGCTAAACCCAATGCTAAAATTGCCACCTGCGAGGACCTCATTGCCATCATGGATGAGGAGAGCATCGACCGCTCCGTCATCCTCAACGCCAACTGGAGCAGCATCGAGCTATGCCAGGAGACCAATGACTATATCATGGAGTCGATATCCCGCTATCCCGACCGTCTGGTGGGCTTCTGTGCCCTCCCACCAAAGGCGGAGGAGGCGGCCATCGTGGAGCTCGAGCGCTGCGTCCGCGGCGGTATGAGAGGCATCGGGGAGTTGAGACCCGATTTTCACGGCCTCGAACGGGGTGATGAGGCGGTAATGGACACTATTTTCGAGGTGGCGAAGCGCCACCGCTTCATCCTGCTAGTCCACGCCTCCGAGCCGGTGGGACATGAATATGTGGGGAAGCAGAAAATCACCCCCGATGTCCTCGAAAAGCTCATCGCCAGATTTCCCGACCTGACCATAGTGTGCGCCCACTGGGGGGGAGGGCTTCCCTTCTACGCCTTGATGCCCGAGGTGGCAGAAGCCCTGAAAAACGTCTACTTTGATAGCTCAGCATCACCCTATCTCTACCGGCCGGAGATTTTCAGACATGTCGCCGAGATCGTGGGAGTGGAGAAAATCCTGTTCGGCAGTGACTACCCCCTGATGCCGCCGAGCAGGATTATAAAGCAGCTTCGTTCCCTGGACATGGGGGAGGCGGCGGAGGACTTGATCCTGGGAGGGAATGCGGAGGGGCTGCTATAATGGAACAGATTCGTGCCTTCATCGCCATCGAGCTACCCGATCCGGTCAAAGCTAGCCTCTCCTCTCTGGAGGATAGGCTAAGACCCGCTGAGCATCCTTATGTGAAATGGGTGGGCACCGAGGGCATTCACCTAACCCTAAAGTTCCTGGGAAACATCGCCCCAGATCAGGTGCCCCGGATAATAGAGGCCATCGCCCCGGCGTCTCAGGGTTTATCCCCATTTGAGCTCCAGATCGGCGGGCTGGGTGTCTTCCCCAATCTTCAGCGTCCCCGGGTTATCTGGGTGGCGGTAACGGGGGAGGTGGAGCAGCTGATCGCCTTGCAGCGGGGCATCGACCAGGCCCTCGCTCCCCTCGGCTTCCCACGCGAAGGGCGCCCCTTCACACCACACCTCACCCTGGGGCGGCTCCGGGAGCGGGCATCCCCGGGGGAGCGGAATAGCATCGGGAAGCTGGTGATGGCCACTGAATTTGAAGGCGGCCCCGCCATGGAAGTAAAGGAGCTCAGCCTGATGAGGAGCACCCTCACCCCATCGGGCGCCATCTATAGTCGCCTCGCCTCAATTGAACTAACGGGTGGCTGAGCTCGTTCCGATAGAGCGGAGTGATATCCGTTAATTGAGTGAGGGAAGTGGCTTGCCAGCCCATCATCTTTAGTGTATACTATCGTTGATATTAGGATGGGAGGTAGCTCTTGGAGAACAACGTTTTCCCCAAATGCCAGAAGTGTAATGTTGGAGATTTAGTCCCCCTGTCAGATTTTGGCAGTCAAGGGGCGCCGATCCACTACAAGGCTTGGGTTTGCACCAATCCCGATTGTGGCTACAACATCAAGATCAGGAACGGCGACCTTTATTTGAACGAACCCATCCTCAGCGGCGTCGGGCATACTGTCAAAGCGCGCTAACTAAAAGAGCGTTTTACTCGATATTGAGGGAAGCAGGTTCACTTCTTCCGGTGAACCTAGTCGCTCCGTTGAATCAGCTTAAGACTTTAGTTCTTAACCTCCTTTTCCCCCCGCGGTGCGTTGGTTGTGGGGCCAGTGGAAGTTTTCTTTGTTCCCAATGCCAATCAGCGCTGCCTCACCTCTCCCCTCCGCTATGCGCCAAGTGTGGCAAATCGCTTTCTTCTGGCACCCTCTGTTATGACTGTGAAAATCACCCCAAGGAGATCGAGGGCATCCGCTCCCTTTTCCCCTTCGATAGGGTGATGCGCCAGGCGATCCTCCAATTTAAGTATCAGAATGTGAAGGCGCTCGCGGCACCACTCGCTCAGCTAATGGGGGAATATTTGAGCGCGCACCCTTTGCCTGCCGACACCTTGGTCCCTGTGCCCCTTCACCCTCGCCGCCTCCGGGAGCGGGGCTATAATCAGTCCTCACTACTGGCCAGGGAATTGGGTAAGCTTGCCTCGTTGCCGATAGTTGAGGGGGCGCTCCTTCGCCTCAAAAACACCCCTCCCCAAACAAGAACCAACAGCGCCGAGGACCGCCAGAGCAATGTGGCCGGTGCCTTTACCTGCCGGGATCAACGAGTGGAGGGGAGGCGCATTCTCCTCATCGATGATGTATGCACCTCAGGCGCTACCCTCGACGCTTGTGCCACTGCCCTGAAGGCGGCAGGAGCCACCTCGGTATGGGGCTTGACGCTGGCGAGGGAGGTATGAGGAAGTGGCGAAGGTAGTAGTCATCCTTTTCCTCGGCGGTACCGGGGGCAGCCCCGTGGCGGAGATGGTCGCCGGTTGCCACCGTGCCATCGCCCAGGATACCATAGAGCGGGCTCAGCTGGCTGATATCTTCGATGGGGTGATCCTGGTCACCGAGCGGGGAGAGCGCCCTCCCTCTGTGGTGGTCGAGCGGAGCGGGCACCCCTTTCACTTCGGCAAAAGGCTCAAAGAGATTATTGAGAAATATAATATTGAAATGCCCTTTTATATTGGCGGGGGCAGTGTCCCTCTCCTCTCCTTCGATGGGCTGAGAGCCCTTGGTGAGCAGCTCTCCTCCGCGAAAGATACGGTGATCACCAACAATCCCTTCTCCGCCGATCTGGTCGCCTTCACCCCCGGGAAGGCTATCGGGGCTATCGAGCTTCCCGCGACCGATAATCCCCTGGCACAACTTCTGGTTCGCCAGGCCAATTTATGCGAGGTCTCGCTGCCGCACACCGCTTGCTACCAGTTCGATGTAGATACCCCCACCGACCTCTTCATCCTCAAGCTTCACCCTGGGATCGGCCGCCACACCAAGGCATATCTTGAGGAGCTCGACCTCGATACCTCTCGCCTGGAGCGGGCGGTGCGCCTCTTTACCGACCGGGATGCCCAGGTTCTAGTGGCCGGGCGTGTGGGCAGCTATGTTTGGTCCCAACTGGAGCGGGAGACCTCCTGCCGGGTGCGCATGCTCGCCGAGGAGCGAAGCCTGCACGCCGATGAGCGCGAGCGGCACGATGAGGTGCGCACTATCTTAGGCTTCTATCTGGAGCAGGTAGGAGCGGAGCGCTTCTTTGAAACCTTAGCCCAGTTGGGCGATGCCGCCTTCATTGACACGAGGGTGCTCTTCACCCACTTTGGGCTTAATCTCACCCTTGCCGACCGTTTCTACTCCGACCTGGGACAGTTTGAAAAGATCGATAACCCCTTTGTCCGTGATTTCACCCAAAAGGCCCTGGAGGCACCCATCCCGGTCATCCTTGGGGGGCATTCCCTGGTCTCGGGCGGTTTACTCGCTCTCATCGAGGTCACGCAGTTGGGCTAATCGCGGGATTGTTGGCAGAAAGGCGTTCTCCACTATCGGGCGAAAAATCGCCCTCATCGAGGTCGCCCGGCTGGGGCAATAGAAGGGTTGTTGACAGGGAAAGGTCGGTGAAGTAAACTAACGCCACGCCAGGAGATTGCGTGGCCTTGCTTTTTGCACCCCCCCCCTATAGCAATAAGTATGAGGAGGCATTCCATCAACTACAGCACCGCGGTCGAAAAGAGCGATCCGGAGGTTGCGGAGGCGATTCACCGCGAGGAGAAGCGCCAGCGGATGAATATCGAACTCATCGCCGCCGAGAACTACGCCTCGAGGGCAGTTCTGGAGGCTCAGGGCTCGGTGCTCACTGACAAGTACGCCGAGGGCTACCCCAAGCATCGCTATTATGGGGGTTGTCAGGAGGTAGACCTGGTGGAGGAGCTGGCCAGGGAGCGGGCGAAGCAGCTTTTTGGGGCCGAGCACGCCAATGTCCAGCCCCACAGCGGCGCCCAGGCGAATATGGCAGCATACTTCGCCCTGCTCGATCAGGGAGATACGGTGCTGGCGATGAGCTTAGCCCACGGTGGGCACCTCACCCACGGCAGTGCGGTCAATTTCTCCGGCAGGCTCTATCGCTTCATCACCTATGGGGTGAGCCGGGAGACGGAGAGATTGGACTACGATGAAATCGAGAGGCTCGCCATAGAGCACAGGCCCAAGCTCATTGTGGCAGGCGCCAGTGCCTATCCCAGGGTCATCGACTTTGAGCAGTTTCGCCGGATCGCCGACCTTATTGGGGCTCATCTCATGGCGGACATGGCCCACCTGGCGGGGCTGGTAGCTGCCGAGGTTCATCCCTCCCCCGTGCCCCATGCTGACATCGTCACCTCCACCACCCATAAGACACTCCGGGGACCGCGCGGTGGCTTCCTCCTATCCAAAGCGCGGTTTGCCTCCCCATTGGATGAGGCAGTCTTCCCGGGGATGCAGGGCGGCCCCTTGATGCACGCTATCGCAGCTAAGGCGGTGTCCTTTGGCGAGGCAATGAAGCCGGAGTTCGTCAGCTATCAGCGCGCGGTGGTGGAGAATGCCCAGATACTGGCGAGCGAGCTCCAGAAGGGGGGGCTGCGCCTCGTCTCCGGGGGCACCGACAACCATCTCCTACTCATCGATCTCTCCGATATGGGGCTAACAGGCAAGCAAGCTGAGGAAGCCCTGGACTCTGTGGGGATCACGGTTAATCGGAATGCCATCCCCTTCGATACTCGCCCTCCCCAGGTCACCAGTGGCATTAGACTGGGCACCCCTGCAGTAACCACGCGCGGCTTTGGCCCCGATGAGATGAGGAGCATCGCTCAGCTCATCGTCAAGGTGCTTACCAATCTCGGTGATCAGCACATCTATAAGGAGGTGCGTCAGGCGGCTGCCGGGATTTCCCGTCGTTTCCCGGTGCCCGGGCTGGGTTAGTTGTTGCTATAACCTTTTCATGCTATAATCATGGAGCTTATGGCGAAGTTAGGAGGTGATCGATTGCGCGACTACGAGCTGGTAGTGATTATCAGCCCAGCGGTCGCCGATGAGGAAATTCCCGCTACCATAGAGAAGATAAATCAATTTATCGTTGAAAGGGAGGGATCCATTACTGAGGTGAATCAATGGGGCAGAAGGAAGCTTGCTTACCAGATAAAGGATTTTATGGAAGGGAATTATGTACTCACTCAGTTCAGAATGGATCCCAAGCTGACTACGGAGCTTGAAGCAAGCCTGGGAATCTCGGAGGAGATCCTGCGCCACCTGCTGGTCAGGCTAAGTGATTAGGGAAAGGAGTTTGGACATGGCGAGTCTGAATAAGGTAATGGTCATTGGAAATCTCGGCACTGACCCCGAGATGCGTTTCACCCCCAGCGGTAACCCGGTAACCTCCTTTCGTATCGCTACCACGCGGACCTACACCACCTCTGAAGGGGAGAGAAGGCAAGAGACGGAGTGGTTCACTGTGGTCACCTGGAGCAAGCTAGCAGAGCAATGCAATCAGTTCCTGGCTAAAGGTCGGCAGGCCTATGTTGAGGGAAGGCTGAGAACCCGTACCTGGGAGGGGCAGGACGGCCAGAAGCGCTTCACCACTGAAATTGTGGCCAACAGGGTGATCTTCCTTGGTCGCCCTGGAGTGGCCCCGCTTCCTGAGGAGGCTGAGGTGGCTGAGGTGGC
>JAUWZB010000098.1 GCA_030615555.1 Dehalococcoidales bacterium | reverse complement strand
ATCAAGGAAATTAGGGAGCAGTCCTTTTTCTACCCCTCAAAGGCAAAGCCTTTGGCTTCTCAAATAGATTTTCTCACGGAGCATATTGAGAGCATCAGGGTTATAGTAATGGGGGAGAGTGGCGCGGGGATTTTGGCAAATGAAGTCATGGAGATTCTGGAAGTCGATCCTCAAGTATATAGTATTCAAACCGGGATTCCCTTCTTTTACCATGGCGCTGTTTTAAATAGGTCGCTGGTAATAAATGACAATGGGATAACCCCTGATACCGTAAGCACCGGTGCCTTATGGGCGATATTTCGGGCCAATCTTGGGCGCCTCCCCACTCATAGGCCTGAGGAAGGACATATCTTCTTTGAGTATATAAGAGCGCCCGGTCACATCTATACCTGGGACCACCCTGGGGTGCGGACGCAAATCACATCCTTCTTGTATGATAATTTTGGAAGCGATTGAAACTTCAGATCGGAGGTTTTGAGAAGTGGCAGAGAAGGTAGTACTCGCGTATAGTGGGGGGCTCGATACCTCGGTGGCCATCAGGTGGCTTGGGGAAAATTATCACATGGATGTAATCGCCCTGACGGTGGATATGGGGAGTGAGCGGGACCTGCCCGCTATCCAGCAGAAGGCGCTTAAGGTAGGGGCGGTGGAGGCTCTGGTAGTCGATGCCCGCGAGCTTTTTGTCAAACACTTCGTTTTCCCCGCCCTGAAGGCTGATGCCCTCTATGAGGGGCAGTATCCGCTGGCAACGGCATTGGCTCGTCCCCTCATCGCTAAGCTATTGGTGGACGCCGCCAACGAGGAGGGCGCTGCGGCGGTGGCCCATGGCTGTACCGGGAAGGGGAATGACCAGGTGCGGTTCGATGTGAGCATTTTCGCTCTCGCCCCGCACCTTAAGATCATCGCCCCGGCTCGTGAGTGGGGCATGACCAGGGAGGAGGAGATCGCCTATGCCGAGAAGCACGACATCCCCGTCTCTGCTGGGAGCGCTTATTCTATCGATGAGAACCTCTGGGGGAGGAGCATCGAGTGCGGGATTCTGGAGGATCCCTGGGCCGAGCCACCGGAGGATGTTTTCGCCTGGACCCGCGCGCCACAGGATGCCCCGGACAAGCCCTCTTATGTGGAGATCGGTTTTGAGCGGGGGGTTCCAGTGAGCCTCAATGCGAAAAAACTCGATGGCGTCTCCTTGATCCAGCAGCTAAACGAGCTTGCCGGCGAGCACGGTGTGGGGCGTATCGACCACGTGGAGAATCGGGTGGTGGGGATAAAGTCGCGGGAGGTTTACGAGGCGCCGGCAGCAACAGTGCTGCTTATCGCTCATAAAGCTTTGGAGGCGATGACTCTCTCCAGGGATCAACTGCGCTTCAAGGAGAAGGTGGCCTTGGAGTATGCCGACCTTATTTATAACGGGCTATGGTTCACCGCCCTTCATCAGGATCTCGCCGCCTATGTGGAGAGCTCGCAGCGCCATGTCACGGGGACGGTGCGGGTGAAGCTCTTAAAGGGGAAGGCGATGGTAGTGGGGCGAAAGTCGCCCAAGTCGCTTTACAGCTTCGGCCTGGCCACCTATGATAAGGGCGACATGTTTGACCAGAGCGCCTCGGTAGGCTTCATCCACATCTGGGGGCTTCCGGTGAAGACCCAGGCCCAGGTTCAGGGGGTGGAGGAGGTGGGGTAGGAGAGGGGGGAGCAGCAGTAGTGGCAAAAAACAGGGTAGAGCTGGCCATAATTGATAGCGATGGTTTAACGAAGCCCTTCTTTTGGATGAAGGGGACGAGCGGTGGTTTCTACTGTGGAAGCGTCCAAAAAGACTTTGGAGCGCATATGACATACCATGTGGATGGGAATGTTCATTTTCGCGTCCTTTCTGACCGCCCCCCTAACTTGCCTTCCGAGCTACCTTTAAGGAAGTTAGACGGAATTCGCTGTCTCCTATCTGGAGAACTCCGGATTGCTCCCAAAGTCTTAGGAGAACTACAACCATTGAAAAAGGGGCGCGCAAATATTGTGAGCGTTGACATCGCTAAGCTTACCCAGGGTTGGTTAGGCTGGGAGGTATACTTGGTCGAGCCAAACCGCCTTGACTTGCTCGATAACCTGAAGCCCGTTCGCAAGCCAGTAAAGGCACAAACCATAACCTCGTTTGTTCCTTGGCTTCACCTTTGTCTTTATGACGGAGTCCCACCAGGTGATGAGTTGGGAGTTAAGCCGGAGGGCCTAGTAAGCCTTATCTGGCACTGGCATCATAGCCCTGAGGCAATCTGCCAATGACTAGCTTTGAGGGTGAAAGGGGTGAACCCCATGCGTGATCGTTTCAAAAAGGAGGTCAATAAGTTGGCGCAGGATTACACCGCATCCATCCCCTTTGATAAGCGCCTGTATAAGCAGGACATCGCTGGCTCCATCGCCCACGCCAAAATGCTGGCTAAGCAGGGCATCATCTCGGATAAGGAGGCTGAGCTTATCACAATGGCGCTCACCTCCATTCGCGAGGAGATCGAGGGGGGTGAATTTGCCTTTCGCGCTGACTTAGAGGACATTCATATGAACATAGAGGCTCGCTTGATTGAAAAGGTCGGGGATGCAGGTCGAAAACTTCATACTGCCCGCTCCCGAAATGACCAGGTCGCCCTCGACATGCGCCTCTTCGCCAAAGAAGCCATTTCGCAGACCATAGAGAAGCTTGTGGGATTGCAAAGAGCTCTTCTCGATGTGGCGGAGGCGAATAAGGACGAAGTAATGCCCGGCTACACCCATCTGCAGCGGGCGCAGCCGGTGCTTTTCGCCCATCACATGCTCGCCTACTTCGAGATGCTCCAGCGCGATGTGTCCAGATTCCGCGATTGCCTGGGGCGCACCGATGTCCTGCCTCTAGGGAGCGGGGCGCTCGCTGGTGTGCCCTATCCCATTGACCGCGATTTTCTGGCTAAGGAACTGGGCTTTAGCCGGATAAGCGCGAATAGCATGGATGCCGTCTCCGACCGCGACTTCGTCATCGAGTATCAGGCGGCGGCCAGCATCACTATGATGCACCTCTCCCGCCTCGCCGAGGAGCTCGTCCTCTGGTCCTCGGCGGAGTTCGGATTTATTGAGCTTGACGATGCCTATGCCACGGGCTCAAGCATCATGCCTCAGAAGAAGAACCCCGATGTCGCCGAACTGGCGCGGGGGAAGACTGGCCGGGTTTATGGCAACCTCCTCGCCCTGCTGACGGTGATGAAGGCCCTACCCCTCTCCTATAATCGCGATATGCAGGAGGACAAGGAGGGATTCTTCGACACGGTGGATACCCTTCTTTCGACCTTAGAGGTATTTACCGGCATGATAGCCACACTTAAAGTCAAGGGTGAAAAAACTCGCCGCGCCGCCGAGGAGGGCTATATCCTGGCCACCGACCTGGCAGACTACTTGGTGGGAAAGGGAGTCCCCTTCCGCGAGGCTCATAATATAGTGGGCGGATTGGTTCAATACGCAGTGGAGAATGGTAAGACGTTTAAGGATTTGAGCCTTAGTGAGTACAAAAACTTCTCGTCGCTCTTTGAGGAGGATGTCTACTCTGTAACGGTGGCGTCCTCTATCGGGGCGCGCGATGTCCCTGGCGGCACCGCCCCGGGGCAGGTGGCGCAGCAACTGGCAAGGGCGAGAAAAATTGTCCAGGGCTAGAATGGTTAGCAGCGAGATCAAGATAGCCCCTTCCATCCTCTCCGCCGACTTCGCTCGCCTGGGCGAGCAGGTCGTTGAGGCGACCAGGGCG
>JAUWZB010000042.1 GCA_030615555.1 Dehalococcoidales bacterium | reverse complement strand
GGTGCTTTCCAAGCACGCTCTTCAGGTATTGACCTGTATAGGAAGATTCAACCTCGGCCACCTCCTCCGGCATCCCCGTGGCGATGACATATCCCCCGCGATCGCCCGCACCAGGACCGAGGTCGATGATGTAATCGGTGTTCTTGATCATATCGAGGTGATGCTCGATGAGGATCACGGTATTTCCCCAATCGACGAGGCGATGGAGCACCCGAAGCAAGGCGGCAGCATCCTCGAAGGAGAGCCCTGTAGTCGGCTCATCGAGGATATAGAGCGTCTTCCCCATCGACCGCTTGGAAAGCTCGGTGGCGAGCTTCACCCGCTGTGCCTCGCCACCGGAAAGGGTGGTCGCTGGCTGCCCCAGTTTGATATAGCCTAGGCCAACATCCTTCAGTGTTTCCAGCTTACTTCTCACTTTAGGGAAATGCTCAAAGAACGAAAAAGCCTCTTCAACGCTCATCTCCAGGATCTCGGTGATGTTCTTCCCCTTGAAACGGACCTCCAGTGCCTCGCGATTGTAGCGCTTCCCCTTGCAAACCTCGCAGGGGACGGTGACATCAGGCAGGAACTGCATCTCGATCTGGATATAGCCCCCACCCCGACAGGCCTCACACCTGCCACCCTTAACATTGAACGAAAAACGCCCCGGGGGATAGCCGCGCATGCGAGCCTCGGGCACGGTAGCGAAGAGCTCGCGAATCGGGGTGAAGGTGCCGGTATAGGTTGCCGGGTTTGAGCGCGGGGTGCGCCCGATGGGCGACTGGTCGATATTCACCACCTTATCGATGTGCTCCAGTCCCTCGATGCCATCGCATTCGCCAGGGCGGTCCTTGGCCTTGTAGAATATCTGGGCCAGCTTCTTATAGAGGATCTCGTCGATGAGGGTGCTCTTGCCCGATCCTGAGACGCCGGTGATGCAAACGAACCTCCCCAGAGGGATGTGGACATCGATATCCTTGAGGTTGTTCTGGCGCGCCCCCCTGATCACCAGCTCCTTCCCCGAGCCGGGGCGGCGCCTTTTGGGGAGGGGGATCTCCTTTCGCCCGCTCAAGTACTCACCCGTGATGGAATCGGGGCAGTTCATGATCTCCTCAATGGTTCCCGTGGCCACGATCCCACCCCCATGCTCCCCGGCGCCGGGGCCCATATCGATGATGTGGTCGGCGGCGCGCATCATCGCCTCATCGTGCTCTACCACCAGGATGGTGTTGCCCAGGTCCCTCAGCTTCTTCAAGGTCTCGATGAGGCGATAGTCATCGGCAGGGTGGAGTCCCACCGTGGGCTCATCGCAGATATAGAGCACCCCCATAAGGCCGCTGCCGATCTGGGTAGCCAGGCGAATTCGCTGCGCCTCGCCGCCGGAGAGGGTGCTTGAGGCACGGTCAATGGTAAGGTAATCGAGCCCCACATCTTTTAAGAAGCCGAGGCGAGCGCGAATCTCCTTGAGGATCTGGCGAGCGATGAGGAACTCGCGCTCGCTGAGCAGTGGCTTTCCTTTCCCATCGCCACTGAGCTGCCTGAGCCACGCTATTGCCTGCTCAATGGACATCGCGCTCACCTGAGCGATGTTCTGGCCCGCGATAGTTACCGCAAGGGACTCCGGCTTAAGTCGCTGCCCCTGGCACACCGGGCAAGGGTGGGTTGTCATGTAGCGCTCTATCTCGTCACGTATGTATTCAGACTCGGTCTCCCGAAAACGCCGCTCAAGGTTGCGAATTACACCCTCGAATGAGGTGTCATACTGATATGTTCGCCCGAGCTGTGTCTCATGCCTTAGCGTCACTATCTGGCTGCCACTGCCACAGAGGATAACGTTAAGCTGTTCCGCGGTTAGGTTCTTAACCGGTACGTGAACCGAGAAGCCATACTTACGGGCTATAGATTCCAGCATGCTGGTATACCACGGACTCATGGAGCCTGCTCGGGTCCAAGGCCGGATTGCCCCTTCAGCAATGGAGAGCTCCTTGCTGGGAATGACCAAGTCGGTGTCGATCTCCATCTTCACCCCTAGCCCGGTGCACGCTGGGCAGGCTCCATGGGGGCTATTGAAGCTAAAATTTCGGGGTTCGATCTCACCCAGGCTGATACCGCAGCGCACGCAGGCAAAGTGCTCCGAGAAGAGAAGCTCCTCGCCATCGATGACCTTGATCAGCACCACCCCACCCCCCAGCTTGAGCGAGGTCTCCACGGAATCGGCAAGGCGACCCTGTTGCTCCATCCCCTCGATGATCAGCCTATCGACCACCGCCTCAATGGTATGCCGCTTGTTTTTATCCAGGTCGAAATCCTCAGAAAGGTCATGAATGCGCCCATCGACCCTGACCCGCACATAGCCTGCCTTCCTCAGGTCCTCAAACACCCCCTGATGCTCCCCCTTGCGATCCTTGATCAAGGGGGCCATGATCATGATCCTGGTCTGGGGGGGGAGTTCCAGCAGTGCATCGACGATCTGCTGCACTGTTTGCTGGGAGATCTCCTGCCCGCAATTGGGGCAGTGGGGGTGACCAACCCGAGCGAAGAGCAACCTCAGATAGTCATAGATTTCGGTTACCGTGCCCACCGTGGAACGGGGATTCCTCCCCGGCCCCTTTTGGTCGATAGAAATCGCCGGGCTGAGCCCCTCAATATAGTCCACATCGGGCTTCTCCATCCGACTGAGGAACTGGCGGGCATAGGCGGATAGGGATTCGACATAACGGCGCTGTCCCTCGGCATAGATGGTATCAAAGGCCAGCGAGCTCTTCCCAGAGCCTGAGACGCCGGTGATCACCACCAGCTTGTCCCTAGGGATGGCGACATCGATATTTTTCAGGTTATGCTCTCGGGCCCCTTTAACAAATATTGTATCCAGCGGCATGACTACTGCCCTATTGGCAATGTATTTGATAACTCTTTATTGTAACACGATTGTAACACGGGAGGGGAAGCCAAACAAGGGTTTATATATATATTGCATTTGGTGAACTATTGGTATATACTGGTGCCAGGTGGACCTAGATTGGCGTTTCGGCATCATGGCCCCGCATAGGCGGGTTAGTGGTTTGTTTCGGTACAAGTAAGCTCTACCAAGCCGACAAACCGGGTCTTGAAGCTGTATCGACAAGGGGTAACCACACAATATAAGGAAGGAGGTCCGATATGGCTTTGCAGGACAAGACTCTGGTGTGTCGTGATTGCGGTAGAGAGTTCATATTCACTGCTGGTGAGCAGGAATTCTACATGTCACGCGGGCTGGAGAGCGAGCCCACTCGTTGCAAGGAGTGTCGCTTGGAGAGGCGGCGCGGTCGCTCCGGGGAACGATTTGGTGGAGCCCGTGAGATGCATTCCGCAATCTGCGCCGCTTGTGGCAAGGAATGCGAGGTTCCCTTTGAGCCCAGGGGTGATCGACCGGTGTACTGTAGTGAATGCTTCACCAAGATGAGAAGTAACCGCTAACGCTCCTACTGCTTGAAAAGCCGAGACGCCCCTAATGCCTAAGAAATGTCTCGGCTTTTCTTATCCTGGAGGGTGTGATGAATGTCGGTGCCTGCATGGTGAAGCTTCGCCTGCCGGGGAACGATTCCCTCAAAGGAAAGCGACAGGTTTCAAAGTCGATCATTGAGCGGGTGAAAAATAGGTATAACGTTTCTATAGCCGAGGTCGCGGACCAAGAGCTTTGGCAACTCCTCACCCTGGGGATAACCTGCGTCAGCACCAGCGCGCCGCATGCCAATGAGGTCCTATCAAAGGTGGTAGATTTCATCCAGCAGAGCAAGTTTGATGTGGAAATGCTCGATTACGAGATAGAGATCATCCATGCCCTTTAAAATGGAAACTTTAGCCTTTCTGGACCACCTTAAAGAACACCCCTCCTACAAAAATCAGATCGCCCATGTCGCGCAAATAGCTAGCCGCGCGCCGAGCTATGGCGAGCTGGAGGAACCCCTCCACCCCACGCTCCATAGCTACCTGGAGGCGGCACACCTGCTCCCCCTCTACAGACACCAGGCGCAGGCGATAAACGCCGCCCGCTCGGGGAAGAATGTCTTTGTAGTCACCCCATCGGCCAGCGGTAAGACCCTCTGCTACAATGTGCCCGTGCTGGATAGGGCGCTAATGGAAAAGAGGAGTTGTGCTCTCTATCTCTTCCCCACCAAGGCGCTCTCGCAGGATCAGCTCAGGGGCTTACGCGAGTTTTTCGCTCTCCCTGGACTGGAGTGCGCCATCTTCGATGGCGATACCCCTCTGGAGGAGCGGGGCGAAATAAAGCGGTCGGCACGGCTGGTGCTCACCAACCCAGATATGCTCCACCTGGGCATTCTGCCCCACCACGAGTCCTGGTCCCGGTTTCTTCGTCATCTTCGCTATGTGGTGGTGGATGAGGCCCATGTTTATCGGGGCATCTTTGGCTCCCATGTGGCCAACGTGCTGCGCCGGCTGAGGCGGCTCTGCGCCCTCTATGGGGCAAGCCCCCAGTTTATCTGCTGCTCGGCCACCATTGCCAACCCCGGGGAGCTTATCGAGAGGCTGGCGGGCCTCCCCTTTGAGGTAATCGATGAGGATGGCTCCCCCTACGGAGGGAAGGATTTTGTATTTTGGAATCCCCCGACCATTGACCGGGCCGGGGCAACCAGGCGCAGCGCCAACACCGAGGCCACCTTTCTGTTCACCGAGCTGGTGAGCGGGGGGCGGCGCACCATCACCTTTGCCCGGTCGCGAAAGCTCACCGAGCTCATCTATATTTATGCCAGGGACCAATTGGCTAAGGAGGGAGGGGAGCTGGCCCAAAGAATAAAACCTTATCGCGCTGGTTACCTCCCTGAGGAGCGACGCCAGATTGAGCGCCAGCTCTTCGAGGGGGAGCTTTTGGGAGCGGTGGCGACCACGGCCCTGGAGCTTGGGGTTGATATTGGCAACCTCGATGCCACGGTGCTCACCGGCTACCCGGGGAGCATTGCCAGCACCTGGCAGCAGGCGGGAAGGAGTGGCCGGGGAGGGGAAAGGTCGTTGAGCTTCCTCATCGCTTTGGATAACCCCCTGGACCAGTATTTCATGCGCCATCCTGAGGCCTTCTTCGGCAAAGGTTTCGAACATGTCCTCATCAACCAGGCTAACCCCTATATTCTGAAGCACCATCTCCTATGCGCCGCCTGGGAGCATCCCCTGGATGATAGAGATGGGGAAATTTTTGGCGCGAGCATCGCTGAGGCAAGGGATGAACTCATGGATGAGGGGTTGCTCCGGAATCGCCAGGGGAGGTGGTACCCCTCACCCAGCGTCACCTACCCTGCTGATGAAGTGAACATCCGCTCCGCCTCCCGGGAGCGCTACACCGTGGTCGATACCTCGCAGGGCTATCGGGAGATGGAGACGGTGGAACAAGCGGTGGCCTTCTTCCAGATCCACCCCGGCGCCATCTACCTTCATCAAGGGGAAGCCTACCTGGTTAGTGAGTTGGACATCTCGTCGCGCACCGCCTATGCCCGGCCGATAGATGCCGATTACTATACCCAAACAAAAGAGATCACCGACCTCACGATCTTTAAGGTGAATCGCGAGAAGGAGGCAGGAGGGGTAAGCGTCTATCTGGGCGAGGTGACGGTGACCACCAGGGTGGTGGGCTTCAGAAAGCGGAGGCAGTTCACCGAGGAGGTTATCGGGGAGGAGCCTCTGGAGCTGCCACCCCAGACCTTCCCCACCATCGCTCTTTGGTTCGATATCCCGCGGCATGTCATCCCCCAGCTTGCCACAAGGGGGCTTGATCTCGCCGGGGGGCTCCATGCCACAGAGCACGCCGCTATCGCCCTCTTACCCCTGTTCGCCCTGTGCGATAGAAATGACATCGGGGGCCTCTCCACGCCGACCCACGCCGACACGGGTAATGCCCAGGTATTTATCTATGATGCCTACCCCGGCGGCATCGGCATTGCCGAGAAGGGCTTCGAACTAATTGAGGGGCTCTGGCAGGCAACGCTTAAGGCGATCTCAGAGTGCCCCTGTGAGAGCGGCTGCCCCAGTTGCATCCAATCGCCCAAGTGTGGCAACAACAACGAGCCCCTGGATAAGAGGGCGGCAAAACTCATCCTCGAAGCGCTGCGGGGCAGTAATAGTCCCGCTCCGTGAACACACTGGCCAAGCTCGCAAAGGGAAAGCCTTCAGGCTTCCTCAGAGTATTAGAGAGAGAATGGGCTGACGTAACCATTATAGGCGAGCGAAAATTTGCTATTGGCCCAGATTGTGGTAAAATTGGTGGATAAGGTGGCGCGAGATGAGTGTGGTCGGCAAAAAAGAGGAAAAGCTAAATATCGAGACCATCAAGTGGGGCAAGATCACCTGGCTCAACATCGAAAAACCCACCTCAAAGGACATGGATTATCTGGCCAAGAACTACCTGTTTAACCCTTTTGACCTAGAGGACTGCGTCTCGAGGATCGAGCGCCCCAAGATCGATGAGTATGAAAACTACCTCTTTTTGGTGCTCCACTTCCCGGTATTCAATCAGGAGGCGCGGGTGACCACGCCCAGCCAGGTCTCCGCCTTTATCGGGGAGGACTTTCTGGTAACAGTACATTCGGGCGAGCTAAAGCCCCTGGCGAAGCTCTTTAATGATTGCCAGCAGAATGAGCGGGCGCGGGCGGAGAACATGGCGCGCAGCTCGGGATATCTCCTTTACCGCATCCTCGACCGGCTGGTGGACTACTGCTTTCCCATCACGAACAAGATTATCGCTAATGTGGAGGAGGCGGAGGACAGGCTTTTCAGCGAGCCAGCCCGTGACACGGTTCGGGAGATCTCCGTCCTCAGGCGCGACATCATGGCCTATCGCCGCATTATTCACCCCCAGCCCGCTATCCTTAAATCCCTGGAGGAAAAGGACTACCCCTTCCTCAGGGAGGACCTCGATGTTTACTTCGGTGACATCGGCGACCATATCGGCAAGATCTCCGAGACGCTGGATGAGTATAAAGAGGTGGTGGAGGGGCTCAGTGCCACCAGCGATTCCCTCTTCTCTCACCGCACCAATGAAACAATAAAGATGCTCACCATCCTGGGCACCATTATCCTCCCCATGCT
>JAUWZB010000054.1 GCA_030615555.1 Dehalococcoidales bacterium | reverse complement strand
GAGGATGGGGCTCCAGTAACACGTCGCCACCTGGTATATCTATGTTGCCGGTTATCGCGGGCAGGATGTATCTGAGGTGTAGGGCGTGCAGCGCATTTGGTTGCTCCTCCAATCCATTACAATGGAAAATTAAGCCAGGTTTGTTGGTGGCATATATTCGGGCCGCTTCTCTGAGCTTATCCGCAGGCACCCACGTGATATCTTGAACCTTTCCCGGCGGATAATCGCTGACCCGTTCCGCAAGCTTATCAAACCCATGGCACCATCTCGCGACAAAATCCTTATCATAAAGCCCCTCACTTATGATGGTGTGCACCATACCCAGCATTAGAGCAGCATCGGTGCCTGGCCTGGGTTGTAGCCACAGATCGGCTGCCATTGCTACGTCTGTACCCCTGGGATCCACCACGATTAACTTGAGCCCGCCTTTTCGTGCATCACGGATGACACTCCACAATTGTGGGGCGGCTGCTGCGGGATTTGCCCCCAAAAGCATGAAGCAGCGGGTTTCCGGGCGGATATAAGGCTGGTAAACCATCCATCCGGAGAGAAGGTGGCTCAGCACCATGCCGACACCGCAAGTAGGAGGGCCGAGAAGATTCGGTGTCCCAAACAAGGATTGGAAACGCACCCGATATTCGTCGGCAGAGTTCTGCTCACCGCTAGTAGAAATAGCAAGAGCCTCCGGCCCGTAATTAGCTCTCATCTCCTTTAGTTTCTCTGCTATTTCATCTAGTGCCTGCTCCCAGGTAATCCTCTGCCACTGGTTTCCACCCCGCTCGCCAACCCGCTTCAGAGGATAGTTGAGCCGGTCCGGGTGATACAGAAACTCGGTAGCCGCAACTGCCCGGGGACATCCCGCAATTATCCTCCGCCATCTCTCCGCCGTAGGGGAATCCTTCCTCTTTTGGTGGTCAATGCCGAGAAAGCGGTCATCCTTGACCTTGACTCTGTATCGGCAGTGACTGGAACAAAAGCCACATACCGCCCGTTTAACCTCTTCAGCCATTTCTTCCCCTTATTTAATTCCTAGCACTATACCTGCCTTTTGTCAACGGCATGTAAGGGAGCCCAGAGGGATCTCCCCTCTGGCGGGGGTCTGGGGGCGTCCCCCAGAAGTATATCTCAGGGCGGGTGGGTGGGAAAAGAAAGGAGTGGGACAGAAGTGCCGAGGGGCGGAGTCGAACCGCCGACACGCGGATTTTCAGTCCGCTGCTCTACCACCTGAGCTACCTCGGCGCAGCATTATTTTATTTCGTCCCTATAGCGATGTCAAGGACGAAGCTGGACAGCTATCTAAACCACTCCCTCGCCTCCTCAGTCCTTCCCAGCTCGACTAGAGCGATCCCTTTATTTATGCGCGCCTTGGTATATTTGGGGTGCAACATGATCGCCTTATCGTAGTTTTCGATAGCGCTTTCCCACTTTCCTTGCGCGAAGAAATCATTTGCCACGCTATGATAAATATCGGCGATAAGCTCCCGGTCTCCCCATTCCTCCCTCTGGGGCGCGCCTGGATGTCCCCGGTAGTCGAAGCCATTGGGGAAGATATTCTCGACATCGATGGTGCGCCTCCCGATATAGAGCACAGTGAAAAGGTGAGGTCCCAGGCCAAAGGCATCCTCCAGGTAAGCCGCCCTCACCTCTAGCCCAAATCTTTGGGCGAGCACGTTGTAAAGGAGGGTAAGTCCCAGGCAATTACCTACTTGCTCCCTCTCGCCAAGCTGGGCATCGAGGGCATCGGTTAGCTTGAAGTTGCCCCCATACTCATAGCGATGAGGCTGTGCCCGCCAAAGCCAATCGAAGATCCCTTTTGCCTTTTCCAAATCACTGCTTTCATCGGAAAGACCCTCAGCGATCCTTTGGCAAAGTTGGTCGATCTTGGCACGATAGCGGTTAAATTCATGCCCCGTCTCGATCCCTGAGGCGATCAGCGCCCCCTGAGTAAGGTCGATTTTTTCGCCCTCTAAAAGCGTCTTTTCTAATTTAGCGATTTTCCTTTTCATGCCCGCCTGCTATTGATAAATTGCATGACGTTGGATAAAATCTCTTTGTAGTTTTAAAGGAGGGGGATGATTGGATGCCTTAGGGAAGCACCTGATCCTGGAACTCAAGGATTGCGATCGGAAGCGCTTGAGCGACCTCGACTTCCTGAGAAATACCCTCCTCTCTGCCTGCAGGGCGGCCGGTGCGATCATACTAGGAGAATCCTTTCACTCATTCCCCCCTTATGGTGGGGTCAGTGGTGTGGTGATCATCGCTGAATCTCACTTTTCCGTTCATACCTGGCCTGAGTATGGCTACGCTGCAATAGATATCTTCACCTGCGGTAACTCCCTTTACCCGGAAGGGGCGGTAGAGCTGCTGGTGAGAGAGCTTCAAGCAAGAGACCACTCTATTCTAGAACTAAACAGGGGAATTTTAAACTCCCCCAGTGAGCCATGGATGAACCATGAAGGAAAATGAGTGGTTTTATGACTATGTTACCTCTGACATGGTGCAACTGCATAGCATCAAAGAGGTAATCTATTCAGGGAGGACACAGTTTCAATCTATCGAGATTATCGCTTCGGGTAGCTTTGGCCGATGTTTGATCCTGGATGGTAAGATTCAGTCCAGCGAATGGGACGAGTTTATCTACCATGAAGCCCTGGTTCACCCCCCGATGATCGCTCACCCCCATCCCGAAAGGGTATTCATCGCCGGCGGTGGCGAGGGGGCGACCCTCAGAGAGGTACTCGCCCATTCCTCAGTGAAGGGGGTGGTCATGGTCGATATTGACAAAGAGGTCATTGATATCTGTCGCCGCTTTCTCCCCTCATTTCACCAGGGCTCCTTTGAGGACAGTCGCCTGGAACTGCGCTTCATTGATGCAAAAGGGTATCTCGAGGGGTGCCGGGAAAAGTTCGATGTGATCATCCTCGATCTGCCTGAGCCCATAGAGGGAGGGCCAGCCTATTTACTTCATACCAGGGAGTTCTATCAAGTTGTTCGAGAAAAGCTGGCTCCAGAGGGCATCATCTCCCTCCAGGCGGGCTCCAGCGCCTGGGGGAATCATCAATGCTTCACCGCAATTATCAATACCCTAAAGGCTGTATTTCCCCTCGTTTCCCCCTATGAGACTTTCATCCCCAGCTATGGTGGTATGTGGGGCTTCGCCCTCGCCTCCCAAAAGCTGAGTCCCCTTCCCCCGGCAGAGGTTGACAGCAAGATTTCCTCCAGGATTACGAAAGGTCTCATGTTCTACGATGGTCTCGCTCACCAGGGTCTTTTCTCCCTCCCCAAGTACCTTCGAGAGGCGATAGCGGAGGAGAAACGGGTCATAACTACCGAGCAGCCCTTCTTTATCTACCAACCCTAGTGTTTTTGAACTTTCCGAAAAGTTCGAAAAAAATGCTATAATCTAAGTGTGGATGTTCTTGAGGGCTTGAACCCGGCGCAGCGTGAGGCGGTGGAGGCTATCGAGGGGCCGCTGCTCATCCTGGCAGGCCCCGGCAGCGGCAAGACCAGGGTCATCGCCCATCGGGTTGCCTACCTGATCAAGGTCTGGGGGGTCAGTCCCTATCATATCCTGGCGGTTACCTTCACCAATAAAGCGGCCCGGGAGATGAAGGAGCGCCTCTATCATCTCCTCGGCAGCACGGTGGAGGACCTCACCCTGGGCACCTTCCATGCCATCTGCGCGCGCATCCTGAGGCGAGAAGGGGCGCAGATCGGGCTTGAGCCAAGGTTTGTCATCTACGATGATGACGATCAGCTCAGCCTCCTCAAGCGCAGCCTTCAGGAGCTAGATCTCGACCCTAAGCGCTATCTGCCGCGTGTTTTCCTTTCCGCAATATCCTCAGCCAAGAGCCGCCTCATCGCGCCGGAGGATTATGTCAAATATACCTATTTCGATGAGGTGGTGGGGCGAGTTTATCAGCGCTACCAGGAGCTCCTTGGTGAGAGCAAGGCGCTGGACTTCGATGACCTCCTGATGAAGGCCGTCTTCCTCTTTCGCCATCGCCCTGAGGTACTCTCCAAATATCAGCAGCGCTACTATCACATCCTGATCGACGAATTCCAGGACACCAACATTGCCCAATATGTATTGGCGGAGCAACTGGCAGGGAAATACCGCAATATTTGTGTGGTTGGCGATCCGGATCAATCGATATACTCCTGGCGATTTGCTGATATGAGAAACATCCTTAGCTTCGAGAGCGATTACCCCGATGCTAAGGTAGTATATCTTGAGCAGAACTATCGCTCCACTAAAACCATCCTCGAGGTGGCGGAGGGCGTGATCTCCGCCAATCGCCAGCGAAAGGAGAAGAGTCTCTGGACCGAGAATGAGCTCGGGGTGCCGCTCACCGTTGCCGAGGCCTATAATGAGCAGGAGGAGGCTCAGTTCGTGGTCGGTGAGGTGGATAGCCTCACGAGCCAGGGTCTCTTTAAGCCCGGCGATTGCGCCGTGATGTATCGCACTAATGCCCAGTCGCGGGCTATTGAGGAGTCCTTTATTCGATACGGAATGCCCTATAAACTGGTGGGCGGTACCCGCTTCTATGAGCGGCGCGAGATTAGGGATGTCATCGCCTACCTCAGGCTGATCCACAATCCCTATGATAGTGTTAGCCTCTCAAGAATCATCAATGTGCCGCCGCGGGGGATTGGCTCGCGCACTATGGAGGAGCTGGAGCGGTGGGCTAAAGGGCGCTCGCTTCCTATCTATGCTGCCCTGCAGATGGTCGCTGGTGAGGATGAAAAATCCCCCTTTAACCCCAGGACTGTCAAGGTGCTCACTGATTTCCTCACCATGCTTAACGAACTGCTCATGGGAAGCGGTGAGCTAAACATTGTCGAGCTTTTCGACCTGGTGCTGGAGCGCTCTGGATATAAAGAATATATCTTGGAGGGGGAGGATGGGGAGGATAGGTGGGAGAATCTCCTGGAGCTGCGCACGGTAGCAAATGATTATCGCCATCTGGCACCCGAGGATAGCCTTTCCTCCTTTCTTGAGGGGGTGGCTTTGGTGTCCGATGTTGATAGCTACGATGAGAAGGTCGATGCGGTGACATTGATTACCCTCCATGCCGCCAAGGGTTTGGAGTTTCCGGTGGTGTTCATCGTGGGCATGGAGGAAGGGCTCCTCCCCCATCGAAAATCCTTCGATGACCCGGATCAGATGGAGGAGGAGCGCCGCTTATGCTATGTAGGGATCACGCGGGCCAAGCAGCGGGTCTACCTGGTGCGTGCCTTCCGCCGGAGCTCTCTGGGAAGCACATTGGTGAACCTCCCCTCACGCTTCCTCCTGGACGTTCCCCAGCACCTGGTGATGCCGCCCGGTGGTGGTGCCCGGGAAAGCATGGTGCAGCTTATGGCTATGCCCTCCCATGCTCCTTCTCTAAAGATGCTCCTTAGTGCCGGGGACCACGTGCGCCATGCTAAGTTCGGCGAGGGGATTGTGGTGAACTGCCTCCCTACCGGGGACGACCAGGAGGTCACCGTAGCGTTCAAGGGTGAGGCCGGGCTGAAGCGGTTGCTCTTAAGCCTGGCTCCCTTGGAGAAGGTTTGAGAGGCTTGACAGGAGTGTCGGGACTGATGTAGACTTTCGCTGGCTTCGCGGCCGGAATTTGTTTGTTGTTTTAATTAGGGTCAAATGCTCGAGAGGTCAGAAATGAACAAGGGCTTTATCCAGCCAGCCCCTTGTGGCAGGATGAAGCAGGAAAGCCAGGTATGGCGGTATTGCTGTCCTATCTGGCTTTATTCTGTCTAATCGATAATAGAAGGAGGCAAGCAAAGTGACTGAAGGCTCGTTGATTCCGGACAAGATTACGTCCCTGATCGGCCAGATGTCGCCACCCGCCGTTCTGAAGGTGGAGCCTGGTGCCATAACGCGTTACGCCGACGCTATCGATGACCCCAATCCGCTTTACCGCGATGTGGAGTATGCCAGAAAAAGCAGGTACGGGGAGATAATATGCCCTCCGGGGTTTTTTGGCTGGCCGATTAAAGGAGGTGGGTTGGAG
>JAUWZB010000111.1 GCA_030615555.1 Dehalococcoidales bacterium | reverse complement strand
TTTGCCCTTGTCGACGAAGAATTTCTTGAGCCTCTCTTCGATTCCATCAAGCCCTCTCTTCACCGTTTCATCCCTGCGCGACCACATCATAACAGGGTACTCTCCGACACTTGAAAGAAGCTCCGCTATCTGTGAGCCCATTGTCCCTCCGCCTATAACCGCTACATTTTTGATCTCCTGTAGCTTCAATGGTGTACCTCCTTACGATTCTTCGATACCCTGACCGTGCCCCAAACCTTCATCCTCAGGATTCATTATATTTCCTTTGACCCAAGCCGGCAACTAGCGGGGCTCTCGATAGCGCTTTCCAAGAGGGCTGCAGGATCGTGGCCGCAGATGCCCGACTTCGGCCTGCGTGGGATCAGGGTGCCCCATCATAAGGGTTTCGCGTATCTTTCCCTTAGCTGGCGAAGGGAGGGAAGCCCGGCTCTTGCCCCTGAGCAGGCGACGGAGAATTGAGCGACAAGCTCCCCTAAATAACCACATTCCTCCAGGTTTTTCTCTCGCAGCAGCCCGAAAAGAACGCCAGCGGTGAAGGCATCGCCGGCACCGATAGTATCTCCAGGCGCTCGCTTCGTTTTTTTGGCTTCGATCATATATTCCCGGTCGCCAGTCGCTAGGTAACAGGCGGCGGTGGTCGTTCCTTTGGTTATCCCCTTGCCAAGGGATATAGCCACAATTTGGCACCCCTCATCCAGGCACCGCTTGGCGCCCCTTTGAAAGTCCTCGCCGGTTAGCTCCTCTATTTCCTTTCGATTGAAGAAAAGGATATGGGTTCTCTTTATTATCGGGGACAGGGCCGCGAGCCCCCTGGCAGCATATATTGACCCCGGGGCGAAGCTCACTTTGACGGAGGGGTATATCCTATCCATTAATTGCTTTTGGATCTCTAGCTGCCTTTCCCCCACAAAGGAAGAGAGGTGAAGTATCTGGGCTTGTTTAATATAGTCCAGGTCTATGTCATCGCGCTCCAGCAGGCTGTTGGCACCAGGTGATACATAGATGGCTCGCTGGCCTCGCTTATCGGTGAGACACAGTGTAGCGCCTGTTTTCGCCTTTCTTACCCTGATCTGCCCCGTATCAACGCCTACATTCCTGAAATCCTCTAGGAGCATCCTCCCCGCTTCATCGTCGCCCAGGGTGCCGAGAAAGCCTCCACTGACCCCGAGCTTGGCCAAGCCGTAAATGGTATTCGCTGCCGAGCCCCCGGGCGATAGGCTGAACTCCGTCACGGGAGCCTCACCATCGCTCAGGATGCGCGCCACACTATAGATTTGATCTATATTCAGCGCCCCAATGCCGATTACCTCGATGCCCACCTTCTCCTCCTAGCCCAGTTTGCCCGCTTCCTCCCGAACCAGCCAGCGAATCCTCTGATGAATCTGAAGCGGCTCCTCAAGGTCGCTCCTCCCCTCAACCCAGTGATATTTTCGTTCTCCCCCCTCCTCGCCCCAGGCCTCAATAGCCTGCTTCACTGCCTCTTTTCCGCCTTCCTCCCAGGCATCGAGGGCGATCTTCAAATCGCCGAGGTTTGTGGAGGCCAGGCCTATTGTAGCATAGGGGAGGGCATATTCGTTGGCATTGAAGGCGATGGCAAGCCCCCCGGCACGATCTACCGTCTCAAGCATTCTGGCATCGGTGATGCTGTCGCCGACAACGACCACCTGCTCCGGGAATTGACCATGAGCCCGGGCAAATCCGCGAAGCGCCGCTGCCTTCCTTCGCCCCCCTATCGGCTTCACCTCGCGAAGGGCGAGGCCGAGGCTGGTTTGAGGCAATTCCACCCAGAAGAAGCGGTCGAGACGCTTTTTCATCCCTTCATCATCCCCGGGCTTCAGCGCCAGAATTTCTTGCTCGATCCCCGCCACCATGGCGAGGTCCTCTTCTCTCGCCAGGCTCCGATATCGCTCGATAGGGAATCTGGTGCAGGCGAGGTTCTCTGGGGCAATGCCCACCCGCTGCATGATGCGGTGGGCATATTGCTCATAGCTGGTGCTGATGCAGAAGACCTGCCAATCCACCAGGCTCATGATAAGCTCCCGTGCCCCCGCAACGATGGTTGCCCTCTCGGCAAGCCCGCTGATATCCTCCTCCGAGACGCCGTGATGAATTAGAAAGGGGACGATGAGGGCCAGGGTATCTCCAGGCTCATAGCCCTCCCTGCCTTCGAGGGCGAGGAGGTCATCGTAGCGGCTGATGACCTCAAAGACCTGACCCCCATTGGGGAAAAGCTTCATCAGCTCATAGGCATTATCCTGAACCGATAAGGGGCCTTCCATGTCAAAGAAGATGAGGTTCACGACTTCACCTTTGGTGGCTTCCAGCCTTTAATTATGACTTCGTCTGCTCTAGCGAGTAATTGTCTAGCCAAAGACATAAGTTGTTCCAAGTTTTCATCTGTGGGCTGCGTACGGTAACGATGAGCAGAATCAATCCATTTTTGCATGTAAAAATCTAACTGCTCATCTAGCTCGGCGGCAGCCAAGGGGCCATGCCACACTTCAGATGACCTTATCAATGTCAACGCCTGCTCGAGCGCTCGTACTTTATTTTGCTGCGCTTCTTGTAAAAGTGTCCGCTTTTTCATCTCTTCTTCATCAGGTTGCCCTTGTTCAAAGTCTTGAGGTATCAAACCCAGGAGGTGTGTTTCAAACTGGTATTGCCACATAGTTCCCATGAATTGTGTTACGAAGTCAATTAGAGGGGCAAGGCGTTTCTCTCTGTATTCCTTTGCCCACTCTTCTCTTTTTCCCCTCATCGATAGGGCATAGCCTAACCCCGTGCCAGCGATGACCCCTACTATAGCGCCTACTATGGCAATAATTGTAAGGATATTTTCTGGTGTCATTAGACCTCACGCTTCAAATTTCCTCTAATGGCTTTATTTATTTCATCTGTTAGATTGTATCCATTGACCTCTTTACCACTATTATCGACCACCCTTCCCCCCTCGATCCTGACCCTGCCCTCGCTGAAGGCTTTTAGGGTGGCAATGATCAGCGGGAACTCGCGTACCAGGCCGTGCCTTCGGATCTCTCGGAAAAGGGCGTTTCCTTCGCCCTCTTGGCTTTTTACCTCTGCTATAGAGCGCCCCTTTATCTCATCCCAGTATCTATCGAAGGGCTC
>JAUWZB010000049.1 GCA_030615555.1 Dehalococcoidales bacterium | reverse complement strand
AAGCAACAGCGATGCCCACCGCATAGACTGGATTGGTCGCTACTACAACGAGATCGACCTTGAGGAGCTCATCGCCCGTGCCAAGTAAATGGTCCTATTGATGCGCTAAAGGCACAGCCGCCAATTTTGGCAAAGCACCCGAGGGCAAATCAGGAGGTCGCCAATCGGCCCCCTGATGTTTTCATCAGGATTGTGGTAAAATATTCCCATGGATGCTTTCGAGACCATCATCTACGAAAAAAAGGGCGGCATCGCCTATGTCACCCTCAATCGCCCTGGGGTGATGAATCGCTACAACATTCAGATGCGAGATGAGCTTTATCAGGTGCTTACCGCTATCAGGGACGACCCCGATGTGCTGGTCGTCATATTCAATGGAGCTGGGGAGCGAGCCTTCTGTATTGGTGCCGACCTCACTGAGTTTGGCACGGCCCCCTCGCCCATCATCGCCCGCCAGGTGAGGTGGGAGCGCGATGTCTGGGGTCTTTTTTCGAGCCTGAAGCAGCCGCTCATTGCGGCGGTCCATGGCTATGTCCTCGGCTCCGGCGTGGAGATCGCCCTATTCTGCGATATCAGGATCGCCTCCGAGGACGCCGTATTTGGCCTTCCTGAGGTTTCCTTGGGCATGATCCCGGCGGGGGGGGGCACCCAGACATTGCCCCGCGTGATTGGAAAGGGGAGGGCTCTCCAGATACTCCTCACCGGCGACCGTATCGATGCCCAGGAGGCTTTTCGTATCGGGCTGGTGAACATGGTGGTAGGCAGGGAGGAACTCTATCCCACCGCCGATAGGATGGCACAAAAGATTCTGTCCCGCAGCCCCATCGCTGTGAGGTATGCCAAGGAGGCGATCAGGAGGGGGCTCGATCTCACCCTGGATGAGGGGCTGGCCCTGGAAAGAAGTCTTGCTGAGATTGTCAAAGCCTTTGCTGAAGAAAGCGTTCCGCACTTTGTAACGGGTGAATCTGCTTAAAGGGGATGTTGGGTGAGGGAGTCGTGGATATGGAAATAGAGGAGCTTATCGAGAAAACAGTAAAGCTAGTCCTCGATGCCCAGAGGATTGTGGTGTTCACCGGGACGGGAGTGAGCACAGAATCACACATATCCGCCATCAGAAGCTCGAGTGACCTCTCTACGACTACTTCTAACGAATTTGCCTTTCCTACGTTTGTCGGAAATCCCACGGTGAGGAGCAGAAGCTGGCAGACGTGGAACATGTTCCGGATGATAGAGATGGTGCAGCCGAACCCCGCCCACTACGCTATTGCCGAGCTGGACAAAATGGGCAAGCTGGATTGCGTGATCACTCAGAACGTGGATGGTCTGCACCAAAAGGCGGGGGTGCCAGAGGAGAAGGTCATCGAGCTTCATGGCTCCCTTAGGTGGCTGAAGTGCCTGAACTGCGATAGGCGATATCCCATGATGGAGATCGCCAGGAAGTTGGGGGAGGGTGAGGAGGAGACTATTTGTAGTGAGTGTGGGGGCATGTTGAAGCCAGCAACGATCTCCTTTGGGGAGCCGCCGCCTAAAGAGACCAGCGAGGCGGAGCAACACTCCCGGAATTGCGACCTGTTCATGCTATTAGGCTCTTCCTTGATGGTCTATCCCGCGGCCTACATGCCCATCTATGCCATACAGTCCGGGGCAAAGCTGGTGATCATAAATGTAGGCACCGCCCCTGTGGATCAACACGCTAATGTGCTCATTAATGAGACGGTAGGGGAGGTGCTGCCCAAGATTATCGAGCGCGTGAAAAGTAGACTCGCTCACTAACATTGACAGGGCAAGGTAGGTGGGGAATAATGATTTGAAAAGGAGGGAAAGATGAATACCACAGAATTCCTCATGATAACCTCCGCCATTTGCCCCGATCGGACAGCGATAGTCTTCGAGGGGAAGCGACTCACCTTCAATGAGTTAAATGAACGGGCAAACAGGCTGGCCAATGCCTTAGCAGGTCTGGGAATAAAGAAGGGCGATCGGGTCGCTATTCTTCAGGTCAATTGCAACCAATATGTGGAGGCCTACTACGGGGTGGCCAAAAGTGGGGCCATCTTCGTGCCGCTGAACTTCAGGGCAAAGAAAGATGAGCTCATTTACATGCTCAACCACTCGGAGGCGAGTGTCCTCTTGGTAGGTGAGCGCTACGTTGAGCAGGTGAACGCGATGCGCCCTGAGCTGCCCTTGGTGAAGCACTACATCGCTATCGAAGGCAAGCAGGATGGCATGCTCGATTACGAGGAGCTGTTCGCCACTGCCTCCGATGAGGAGTTCTTCACTGAGATTGGCGATGAAGACATCACGATGCTGATGTATACCGCGGGGACCACCGGACTCCCCAAGGGGGTGCCCCTGCCTCACAATAGCTTTAGCGTCTACATGCTGGAAAATGTGAATCCGGCAGACCCGGAGATCGCGGAGACCAACCTCTTAACCATGCCCCTCTATCATGTCGCGGGAATGCAGGCGATGGTCGCTGCCACCTATGGGGGCAGAGCCCTGGCGATGATGAGGCAGTTTGAGGTCAATGAGTGGCTGGAGACGGTGCAGCGGGAGAAGGCAAACCGAGCGATGCTCGTGCCCACCATGCTAAAGCGGGTCATCGACCACCCTGATTTCGCTCAATACGACCTCTCCAGCCTGAAGGTGATCACCTATGGGGCTGCCCCCATGCCCTTCGAGGTGATCAAGAAGGCCATCGCGCTTTTCCCCGGGGTGAGCTTCATAAACGCCTTCGGGCAGACGGAGACTGCCTCAACTATCACCACCCTAGGGCCTGAAGACCATATTATCGAGGGAACGGAGGAGGAGAAGGACAAGAAACTGGGGAGGCTTACCTCCTCTATTGGCAGACCGATGCCCGATGTGGAGATGAAGGTCATCGACGAGGCGGGCAATGACCTGCTCCGTGGGGAGGTTGGTGAGATTGTGGCCAGGGGTCCTAGGTTGATGAGCGGATACTGGAAGGATGCCGAGAAAACGGCGAAAGCGATGACCAAAGATGGGTGGCTGCGCACCGGAGACATGGGCTATATGGATGAGGACGGCTACTTCTACCTCGCCGGTCGCGGTGATGACATGATTATCAGGGGAGGGGAGAACATATCGCCGGAAGAGGTGGAGAATGTGCTTTATGCTCATCCCGCTGTTGAGGAGGTGGCAGTGATCGGTGTCCCCGATCCGGAATGGGGCCAGGAACCCAGGGCGATCGTGGCGCTCAAGGAGGGGGAAACTGCCACCCCTGAGGAGCTCATTGAGTTCTGCCGCGAGCGGCTGTCCAGCTTCAAGAGACCCCGCTCTGTGGTCTTCCTCGATGCGCTCCCCCGCACCAGCACGGGCAAGGTCCTGAAACGGGTCCTCCGCGAGCAGTATGGAACATCAACATCGTAGAAGGAGCGAAAAATAGAGAAAAGCCCCCTCCTACTTGACAAAAAGGGGAAGGTGTAGTAACTTCCCAGGAACAAAATGGGGGGAGGTGCTAATTGTGCAACGCCGTGATCCTTTGATGGTTGCAGTCCTGTCAATTGTTACCCTCGGTATCTACGCTTTGGTGTGGTATGTGAAGACCAAGAGAGAAATGAACACCCAAGGCGCCCAGATACCAACAGCGTGGCTGATCATCATCCCCATAGTAAACATCTACTGGCTGTGGAAGTTCTCCGAAGGTGTGGAGACGGTTACCAAGGGGGGATTGAGCGGTGCGGTAGCTTTTCTGCTGCTCATCCTACTTAGCTACATGAGTTGTGTTCTTATGGTCGTTGCAATGGCTGATAATCCAGAGCTCGCTAAACAAGGTCGCCACATAAGGCACCATTGAAACGCCCAAACGATAAAGCCTCGAGCCGTTGGCCCGAGGCCTTTGTTTTATCCAGAATGCTCAGGCTACTCCTGAGGCGCTTCTTTTTCAGGTGCCTCTACCTGCTGGGGCTGCTCTTTTTTAACTGCCTCCTTTTTAGGTGCCTCCCCCTCGAGCGCTCCTGCCACCAGCTCCGCGATGTCCATAGCCTTGATGGATTCGGATGCTTCCTTTGTCTTAATGGCATCCTCAAACATCTGGAGGCAGAAGGGGCAGGCAGTGGCTAGGACGCTGGCCTCAGTAGAGAGCGCCTGATCGGTGCGCATCTCGCTGATCCTGGTACCTACGTTTTCCTCCATCCACATATGCCCGCCGCCTGCGCCGCAGCAGAAGCTCCTGCTGCGACGGCGCGCCATCTCGGTGAACTGAGCCCCGGGGATGGCTTTAACGACCTGCCTGGGCTCATTGTAGACGTCGTTGTGGCGGCCCAGGTAACATGCATCGTGATAGGTGATCTTCTCAGCCAAGCCGTCCTTAAGTTTAAGGCGGCCCTGCTTGATTAGCTCGGCGATAAACTGGGAATGATGGATAACCTCAAACTCGCCGCCGAACTGGGGGTATTCGTTTTTCAGGGTGTTATAGCCGTGAGGGCAACTGACCACGATCTTCTTCACGCCGTAGCGTTTAAAGGTCTCGATGTTTTTCATTGCCTGCAGCTGGAAGAGGTATTCGTTGCCCATGCGGCGTGCCGGCTCGCCACAGCAGCTCTCCTCCTCACCGAGCACGCCAAACTTGACCCCCGCTGTCTGGAGAATCCTGCCGAAGGCCGCTGACACCTTCATATTCCTGTCCTCGAGAGCAGCAGAACAGCCGACAAAGTAGAGGATCTCGACGTCCTGATCCTCGGAGAGGAGCTTGACGTCCAGTTCGCTACACCAGTCGGTTCTGCAGGCAGTGGTACCCTTGCAGGTATGTCCCCTCTCCTCGATGCACCGCAGTGCCATCTCTGCGGTTTCTGGCATCTCAGCCTGCTCCAGCACCAGGTTGCGGCGCATGTCGATGACCTTATCGACGTGCTCCACAAAGACAGGGCACACCTCCTGACAGGCGCGGCAGGTGGTGCAATCCCAGACTTCCTCCGCGGTTACTACATCGCCGATCATGGAAACTTCGGATTTTTCGGGATTATCGCCGTTCCCGTTACCTTTCTTGCGCAGCAGCCCAGTCCTAGCCAGCAAGGCGGGGCCCACCTCAAACGTGTACCGGTCGAGGTAGTGCATCATCTTCTCCAGCGAAGAACGCTTTACATCGCCATCGCCGTTTCCCTTTTTATTTTTAATGTTTGCAACTACCAGGTCGGGGCTCACCTCAAGCCAGTGCCGCCTGAGGTCCTGGACCAACTTCTTCGGCGAAAGGGGCTTCCCGCTGAGATAGGCTGGGCAGATGTCCTGACAGCGACCGCATCTGGTGCAGGAATCCAGGTCAAGGAGTTGCTTCCAGGTGAATTCATTGATCTTGGCGACCCCAAAGGTCTCAGCCTCTTCCAGGTTGATGGGCGCCAGCGCTCCCTTGGGACGGGACGACCGGAAGAGCACATTGAAGGGGGCAACAACGATGTGCGCTAGCGAGGAGAAGGTGAGAGCGACATAGATTATGGCCCCCAGCCCGAGGGCGGTATGGAACCACCACATGCTCCGATGAGCTAACAGCAGCGTACCTCCGGAGACGCCGCCAAACATCTGGGCGAACACCCATCCTCCGGGTGACCACACTGCCCAGGAGGAGTCATAGGGGCCAAAGGCTGGGTATATCGCCTCGAATTCCGCAGGGCTGGCAGTAAAGTACGCAATGCGTAGCCCCTCGATAATAAAGCCAGTGAGCACAATGACAAAAATGAGGGCGAGGGCAATAGCATTTTCCGGTTTATTGTCCAATCTATCAGGTCGTTGAATATATCTCCTAAAGGAGGCAATTAGCACCCCAATGATTACCCCGATGCCCAGGACATCCACAACAAAGGAGAGTCCCAGATAGGGAGCTCCCCATAGACCGTGCACGACCTCGCCATTTACTACCCCGCTTACCCCGTAGTGGGTTATGAAATCGACGAATGCTCCCAGCAAAAAGACGATCGCTCCCCAGAAGATGAGGAAGTGCATTAGCCCGGGATAGGGGTCTTTGAGGAAGCGCCGGTGAATGAGGCCATCCACGACACCAGTGACCGCAAAGGACCATATCCTCTGCCCCAGATTATCGAACCTGTTATCCGGCTGTCCCAAGCGCCACAGACGATAGCGTCGGTAAAATGCGTAGGCTAGGATTGCCGCCAGGGGGATAAGTAAAAAGTAGAGAATGATTCCGTAAGGCTCGATGTTCCAGAATATATGCCTGGCTGCCATAGCTTCGTTGACCTACAATAGTGTATCATATCACAAATCGCTTGCCAAGATGGGGAAGCAATGGATTTATCAAGCTATTGCCAAAGCGATGAGCATGTGGTAGAATGCCGCACAATAAGGTGCCTTGGGCATCCTGAAAGGAGGTAGTATTATGGTGCCACTAGCAGCTATCGGAGATCTTGCCACCTCGTCGGGTTGGGAGTCCCCCCTTGGGATCGCTGCCGTTATCCTGAGCGCTGCCATTTTCTTTATCAGCCTGGGCATCCTCTTCTGGGGCGCCGCACAGCTTAG
>JAUWZB010000026.1 GCA_030615555.1 Dehalococcoidales bacterium | reverse complement strand
GGCGCTCCTCCGTCTGGCCGGTGAACTTTGGGCTCGCCTGCTGCGCCTTCGAGATGATCGCCACCGCGGTATCGCGCTTTGACATTGCCCGCTTTGGCATGGAGCTTTTTCGGGCCTCGCCACGCCAGGCTGACCTGATGATCGTCGCCGGGACGCTCACTTGGAAGATGGCCCCTGTCCTGAGGCGAATCTATGACCAGATGGCCGAGCCGAAGTGGGTCCTGGCTATGGGGGCCTGCGCCATCAGCGGTGGATGCTTCCGCGGCTCCTATAGCGTGGTGCCCGGGGTGAACCTTATCGTCCCGGTGGATGTCTATGTCCCCGGGTGTCCGCCGCGCCCCGAGGGGCTGCTCCACGGGATCATGATGCTGCATCGCAAGATCGCCAGAGACACCATTACGAAGAAGGGGCAATGACTAAGCCGCTTTCCGGTCTAGAGGTCGCGCGGCAGATCGGGGAGCGGTTCCCCGATGCGGTCACCGGTTCCGATGAAACCGCTATTTTCGTCCACAGCGAGGCGCTTCTTAAGGTGGCACACTTCCTTAAAGAGAGCCTTGACTTAGACTACCTCACGAGCATCACCGCCGTCGATTTTTTCGACCATGTCGAGCTTGTATATCATCTAACATCTATCGAAAAAAACTACAGCGTGGTCCTAAAGACACGGTGTGAAAAGGACAAAAAAATGGACTCGGTGGTTGGCTTGTGGCAGGGGGCCGATTTCCAGGAGCGCGAGGTCTATGACCTTATGGGCATCTCCTTTGAGGGGCACCCGAATCTCAAGCGCCTCTTCCTGTGGCAGGGGTTTCAAGGGCATCCCTTGAGAAAGGACTACCCTTTAGATGTACCGGGTGGCTGGAAAGAGAAATAGAAGGGTGAAAAAGGCGAAGAATGGCGATTAAGACTGAGCCAGTAATGATCAATCTCGGACCGCAGCACCCCTCAACACATGGGGTGTTTCGGATGAGGGTCACCTTCGATGGCGAGGTGATCGTCGATATGGAGCCCATCTTTGGCTACCTTCACCGGGGTATCGAGAAGCTTGCCGAGTCCAAAACCTACCTCCAGAATATCCCTTATACCGATAGGCTGGACTACGTGGCCGCGATGTCCAATAACCTGGCCTATGTCCTGGCGGTGGAGAAGCTTGCCGGGATCGCGGTGCCGGAGCGCGCCGAGTATCTCAGGGTGATCATGGCGGAGCTGATGAGGATCGCCAGTCACCTCATCGCCGTGGGCGCCCTGTTAAACGATATGGGTGCCTTCTTCACCCCACTTATGTATATGTTCCGGGAGCGGGAGAAGATTCTGGACCTCTTTGAGATGGTGTGTGGGCAGCGTCTCACCTATAACTATATGCGCTTTGGCGGGGTGAGCCACGATATCCCCGAAGAGTTTACCCCGGCGCTGGAGCGGTTTATCGATGAGATGCCCCGCTTTATCGATGAATACGACCAGCTTCTCGCCGAGAATGAGATTGTGCTGGCGCGCATCAAGGGGGTGGGCGTGCTGCCGGCGGACAAGGCCATCAACGCCTCGGTGAGCGGCCCGGTGCTGCGCGCCAGCGGGGTGAAGTGGGACATCCGCAGAGCCGACCCCTATTCTGTTTATGATCGGTTCGATTTTGAGATTCCAACGGGCAAAATGGGCGATATCTATGATCGCTACTGGGTGAGGATTCAGGAGATGAGGCAGAGCGTGCGTATCATTGAGCAGGCCATGGCCCAGCTTCCCCAGGGGGAGGTGCGCACCAGGGTGCCGGCCCTGCTCCAGCCGCCAAAGGGGGAGGCCTACGCCAGGATCGAGGCCCCCAAGGGGGAGCTCGGCTTTTACCTGGTTAGTGATGGCTCCCCGAAACCCTATCGCTTCAAAGTGCGCGCCCCATCGCTGCTCAATCTCACCGTGCTCCGTGACCTGGTCATCGGATGGAAGCTCGCCGACGCCGTGGTCATCTTTGGCAGCATCGACGTCTGTATGGGCGAGGTGGATCGCTAGTGGGAATCCTGGAGCAATTTCAAGAGTGGCTGCTGGGCTACTTGCCTTCCTGGGCGGCATATCTCCTGCCGGCCCTGGTCGCCTTCATAGTCCTCTCCACCTTCGTCCTGTTTGTGGTGATGACCTTTATCTACCTCGAGCGGAGAGGGGTGGGGAGGTTCCAGGTTCGCCAGGGTCCCAATCGTGTGGGGCCGCAGGGCATCCTCCAGCCGGTAGCCGATGCCATAAAGGTGCTGTTGAAGGAGGACATCGTCCCCGCCAGGGGGGATCGCTGGGTTCATTGGCTGGCCCCCATCATTGCCTTCGTCCCCGCTTTAATGATCTTCGCGGTCATCCCCTGGGGTCATGGTGCCATCTTCGCTGACCTTAACATTGGCATCCTCTACATAATTGCGATATCCTCGCTGGGGGTCATCGGGGTGTTCATGGCGGGGTGGGGCTCAAGTAACAAATACTCCATGATTGGCGCCATGCGCACGATGGCCCAGATGATAAGCTATGAGATCCCCCTGGTGCTCTCCATCATCGGGGTGCTCATGATCACCGGCTCCCTTTCCATGGTGAGCATCGTGGAGGCGCAAACTCTCCCCTTCTTTTTGCTCCAGCCCCTGGGATTTCTGATCTTCTTCCTGGCTGTGGCCGCGGAGCTCAACCGCACCCCCTTCGACCTTCTGGAGGCAGAGTCCGAGATCGTCGCCGGCTACCACACGGAATACTCCGGGATGAAGTTTGCCCTCTTCTATCTTGGCGAATACACCCATGCTTTCGCAATTTCCGCCATCGTGGCCACCCTTTTCCTTGGCGGAGGAAACGGGCCCCTTTTGCCTGCGGCTCTCTGGTTCATGATCAAGGTGCTCCTGGTTTTCGTCCTCCTTTTCTGGATGCGGAGCACCCTGCCCCGCCTGAGGGTCGATCAACTGATGGGATTTGCCTGGAAGTTCCTCTTCCCCTTGGCGCTGATAAATATCTTTATCACCGGGGCTGAGGCAATTATCTGGCCAGCGTTCCCCTGGCAGCTGGTGTTCCTCAACATCCCCATCGCCGCCATACTAATTGTCCTCTGGTCGGGCTTCTTCAGGGTGTCCGGGGAGAGGGTGAGCCTTAAACGATATGGTCGGGGCGTTGCCCTGGGGATGGCGCTAACCTTTAGGCATCTTTCCCGCCACCCGATCACGGTGCAGTATCCGGAGCAGAGGCTCACCGTTTCCAAACGGGCGCGGGGCCAACGGTTTGTGCGGGATGAGCTAAAGCGGGCTCCCTGTGTCTTGGCATGCCCTGCTAGTGTGGATGCCCAGGGATATGTCGCCCTTATCACCCAGGGTCGGTTTATGGAGGCGGTTGAGCTCATCAGGCAGACCAATCCCTTCCCCGTCGTCTGCGGGCGGGTCTGCACCCACCCCTGCGAAACGGCATGCAATCGGGCATCCATGGATAAAGCCATCGCCATCCGTGACCTCAAGCGCTTCGTGACCGACTATGAAATGAGCGTGGGCAGGGGAGAGATAACCCCGGCCCCGCGGACTAAAGAGGAGAGGGTGGCTGTTATTGGCTCGGGGCCTGGAGGGTTAACTGCCGCTCGCGACCTGGTCAGGATGGGCTATGGGGTCACCGTCTTCGAAGCGCTCCCGATCGCCGGCGGCATGATGGCGGTAGGTATTCCGGAGTACCGCTTGCCCAAGGCGGTACTGCAACAGGAGATCGATGGGATTCAACAGCTCGGCGTCGAGCTAAAACTGAACAGTCCCGTAGGCAAAAACGGCCTTACCCTGGAGTCGCTCAAAGGACAGGGCTATAAAGCAATTATCATAGCGGTGGGTGCCCATGACAGCATGAAACTGGACATCCCCGGCGAAGAACTTGAAGGCGTGTATCACGGTGTTTCCTTCCTCAGGGATGTACTCTTGGGCAAAGAGGTCGGGGTGGAGGAGCGGGTAGCTATAATTGGCGGGGGTAATGTGGCGATTGACGCTGCCAGAACAGCCCTCCGACTTGGCGCTAAGGAGGCAGTTATTGTCTATCGGAGGTCAAGGCAGGAGATGCCAGCCAGTGAGGAGGAGATAGAGGAGGCTGAGAATGAGGGGGTCAAGATCAATTATCTGGCAGCGCCGGTCAGGGTCCTCGATGATGGGGGAAAGGTGGCAGGCCTGGAGTGTATCCGGATGGAGCTGGGCGAGCCCGATGCCAGCGGCAGAAGGCGCCCCATACCCGTCGAGGGGTCGGAATTTGTCCTCGACACCGACATGCTCGTCCCCGCCATCGGTCAAACTCCTGACCTTTCCTGCCTGCCTGAGGATCACAAATTAAACATCTCAAAGAGGGGGACATTCGAGGTCGATCCCCTCAGCATGGCTACCAACATACCCGGCGTCTTTGCCTGCGGGGATGCGGTGAGCGGGCCAAAGACAGTGGTTGAGGCCATCGGGGCCGGGACCAGGGCCGCCCTCGCCGTCGACTGCTACCTCCGCGGCGAAAAATTCGAAGAGCTGGAGCCAGTGCTGCCGCTAAGGGAGGTGGCTTTCGAGGATCTGGATATCAGCGACGTCGAGAGTAAAGATAGGGCAAAAATGCCCCATCTACCGGTTGAGGGTAGGATCCGCGGATTCGAGGAGGTAACCCTCGGCTTTTCAGAGGAGACGGCTATGGAGGAAGCCAATAGGTGCCTCAACTGTGGTTTCTGCGCCTGGTGCCGGCAGTGTGAAGTTGCGTGTCCGTACGGGGTCATCAAGATAGTGCCGCAGGAGACTCCGGAGGGTAGAACAGGGGTAGAGAGGTTTGACATCGACCTTGGAGAATGTATATTCTGCGGCCTGTGCATCGAGGCATGTCCCGCCCACAGGCTATATTTATCGAGAATCTACGAGGCAACCTGTTACCGCCGGGGAGACCTGGCACTGGATAAGGAGGGGCTGAAACCGTCCCCCGAAGAGCAGCCGAGCTCCTACACCCGCCCCGAGCTTGAGCCGACCTTGCCCAAACAGACCCTCCTTTTAGACCGCAACCGGGAGGAGGAGTGATGGCTCTCGAGATCGCCTTCTGGGTGTTGGCGGCGGTGAGCGTCGGCGCAGCCCTGGCAGTGGTGTTGCTGCGCGATATCTTCCGCGCCGCCCTTTTCCTGGTGCTTTGCTTCTTCACCATAGGAGGGATCTATGTCACCCTGAGTGCCGATTTCCTTGCGGGAGCGCAGGTGCTCATCTATGTGGGCGCGATCGGGGTGCTGATTATCTTTGCCATCATGCTCACGCGGGAGAGCCGGCGGGGTAGTCCCTCAGGGAGGCTGCGGCTCCCCGCCTTAGTGGTGGGGCTTTTATTTCTGGTCACCATGGTCTTGGTGGTGGTGGGCACCGACTGGAATGTCGTCGCTGAGCCCCCCACCGAGCCCACCACATCGGCGATTGCTCAGGCCCTGTTTAGTGGGGAAGGCTTTGTCCTTGCCTTTGAAATAGCGGCAGCGCTTCTTTTGGCGGCGATCATCGGGGCTATCGTGCTGGTGAGGGAGAAATAAACGATGGCTGTTGGTCTTGAGCATTTCCTGATCCTTTCGGCGATCCTTTTCGCCATCGGGCTCTATGGTGCGCTGGCGAAGAGAAACGCGGTGGTCATCCTGATGAGCATCGAGATCATGCTCAATGCGGTGAATATCGCCATGGTGGCCTTCTCCCGGTATGGCCATTTTATTACCGGTCAGGTCTTTGCCATCTTTATTATGGTGGTCGCTGCTGCTGAGGCCGCCGTCGGCCTGGCGCTCATCATCGCCATTTATCGAAGCAGGGAGACGGTGGATGCGGAGAAGTTTGATCTGATGAAATGGTAGTAAGATGCCGCCTGAGGTAGTTTTAGCAATTCTCCTGTTGCCCTTTTTCTCCTTTGTCATCATCTCCTTTATCTTGAGGCCCTTCTTCAACCATCGTCCCCAGCTCAGCGGCTATGTCACCATCGCCTCCATTGGTGCCTCCCTCCTGCTCTCTATCTGGGCATTGATCGAGGTGAGCGGTGCGGAGGGGCATGTGCTTCCCATGCCCGACTACGAGTGGCTGGCTATCGGTGACACCGTGATACGCATCGGGGTGACGGTGGACGCGCTGGCTGCGGTGATGCTCATTGTGGTCACCTCGGTAAGTCTCCTGGTGCAGCTGTACTCCCAGGGCTATATGAGGGGAGATGGGGGATATGCCCGCTACTTCGCCTTCATGTCGCTATTCACCGGCTCGATGCTGGGGCTGGTGTTGGCCGATAACCTCCTCTTCCTCTATCTATTCTGGGAGGGAGTGGGACTCTGCTCCTATCTTCTTATCGGCTTCTGGTTTCATAAGCCCGAGGCGGCCAGGGCCGCGACAAAGGCCTTTTTGATCACGCGCATTGGCGACTTCGGCTTTCTGGTGGCGATCCTCCTCCTCTATGCTAAGACCGGCACCTTTGACATTGGGGAGCTTCAGCACCTCGCTCTAGCGGGGGTTCTTGGCGGCTCTGTGCTCACCTGGGCAGCCATCGGCATCTTCTCCGGGGCGGTGGGCAAGTCGGCTCAGTTCCCCCTCCATACCTGGCTCCCAGATGCTATGGAGGGCCCGACACCGGTGAGCGCCCTGATCCATGCCGCCACCATGGTCGCCGCCGGCGTTTATCTGGTGGCTCGCCTCTTTCCCGTGTTCGCCAGCTCCGCTATGGCGATCACCACAGTGGCCATTATCGGGGGCTTTACCGCCATCTTCGCTGCCACCATGGGTCTGGTGATGAACGATATTAAGCGGGTGCTGGCCTATTCAACCATCAGTCAACTTGGTTACATGATGTTGGGCTTAGGGGCAGTGGGGATGGCCGTAGCCAACGGCGCGCTCCCGGTGGAGGCTGGTCTGGCGCTGGGTGTGGCGGTGGGCATTTTCCACCTGTTTAACCACGCCTTCTTCAAGTCGCTCCTCTTTTTGGGAGCGGGGAGCGTCAATCATGCTACCGGAACCTTCGATATTCGGGAGATGGGCGGGCTCAGAAAGGCGATGCCCTGGACGTATTTCACCTTCCTCATTGCCTCCCTCAGCATTGCTGGCATCTGGCCCCTCGCCGGGTTCTGGAGCAAAGAGGGCATCCTGGCCCAGGCCTGGGAGAGCACCCCGATATTGTTCTACCTGGCGATGATCACCGTTTTCATGACCGCCTTTTACATGTTCCGCGTGGTCTTCCTTACCTTCGGTGGGGAGTATCGGGGTCAAGCTCAGGGCAGCCACGGCCTTCATGAATCGCCCCTGGTGATGCTTGTCCCCATGGTTTTACTAGCTATCCTCGCGGTGGTCTCAGGATGGCTGCCGATAAGTGAATTTCTCGGTGGTGAGTCCCATAGTTTCTTTGGCGCTCTATCAGGCCCCTTGGCCTGGGCGTCGCTCGTTTTGGCTGGACTTGGCATCCTCCTTGCCTATGCCATTTACAGCAAGAAATGGCTCTCCGCAGAATCTCTACGGCGGGCCTTCGCCCCGCTTTATACCCTATTTTCTAGGAAGTACTGGCTTGACGAGCTTTATGAGAGGTTTTTCGTAATCAGGCTACTGGTGAACGGTCTCTTCGCTGCCCTTCACTGGTTCGATGATCATATTATCGATGGGGTGGTGAATGGCATCGCCGAGGGCACCGTGGCGGCGGGGCGGGTTATTCGGAGAGCGGAGACAGGACAGCTACAGGCCTATGGGCTAGCCATATTTATCGGTATCCTTGTGATCGTGGCCTGTCTCTTTATCTTTAGCTAGAAATTAGGAGGAAAGTTGAGTTTTCCCTATCTCTCGACAATCATCTTCCTCCCCCTTATTGGGGCGATCGTCATTGCCCTGCTTCCTGGCGCTAACCCAAAGCGGATAAAGCTCGCCGCCGCTTTTTTCACCTCAGTAGTTTTCGTTCTCTCTCTGGCTCTCTTTTTCATGTTCGACAGGTCGCTTGCCGGGCCCCAGTTTGTGGAACAGGTATCGTGGATCCCTTCAATCGATGTCCACTATTTTCTGGGTGTCGATGGGCTGAGCCTGCCTATGCTGCTCCTGACCTCCATGCTGGGACTCATCGCCGTCCTTGTCTCTTGGAAGATCGACCTCAGGGTCAGGGAGTACTTCGCCTGGCTCCTGGTCCTGGAGACGGGCATCCTGGGGGTGTTTTGCTCCCTGGACCTCATCCTCTTCTTCCTTTTTTGGGAGGTGGAAATACTGCCGATGTATCTTCTGATCTCCCTCTGGGGAACGGGGAGGAAAGAGTATTCAGCGATGAAGTTCGTTATATATACCATTCTGGGCAGCGCCCTGATGCTCGCCGGCATCCTGCTCCTCTACTCTCAGGCGCACACCTTCGATATGGTGGTGCTGGCCGAAATGGTGGGGCTTGAGGCAGGCATTGGCTCCCTAATGGCGACGGCGATCTTCTTCCTCCTTTTTATTGGCTATGCGGTGAAGCTGCCCGTCTTCCCCCTTCATACATGGCTCCCCGATGCCCATACCGATGCCCCCACTGCGGTGAGCGTGATCCTTGCCGGGGTGCTCCTTAAGATGGGTGGCTACGCCATGCTCCGGGTCTCGGTGGGCATATTCCCCGAAACCTCGCAAAGCTATGCCCCGCTCCTCATCGCGTTGGCAGTGGTCGGCGTCCTCTACGGGGCAGCGGTAACCTTGAGGCAGACCGACCTAAAGAGGCTGATTGCCTATAGCAGCATCAGCCATATGGGTTTTGTGCTCCTGGGGATTTTCGCCTTGTCTCAGGTGAGCATGACCGGTGCCACCCTCCAGATGTTTAGTCATGGGCTCATTACCGGGCTCCTCTTTGCCCTGGTGGGGCTGGTCTACGAAAAAACGCATGAACGGAGCATCCCCAAGCTTGGCGGGCTGGCGCGCCGGATGCCCATCATCGTGGTGGTTTTCAGCGTTGCCGGGCTTGCCGCCCTGGGGCTCCCGAGCACCAGCGGCTTTGCTGCCGAGTTCCTGGTCTTCCTAGGCAGCTTCAAAAGCACGATGGTTCCTGGCATTCAAATCTATACCATCCTGGGCATTT
>JAUWZB010000133.1 GCA_030615555.1 Dehalococcoidales bacterium | reverse complement strand
CTTGCGTTCTACAAGGCTCTGGAGGCAGCCAAACAACGCCTACCTGTGGAAGGCACTGTCCTCATTACGGTGTCCGAACTCGACCGAGCTCGTGCCTTGGAAGTAGCGCGGCGTTTCTCCGAACTCGGGTTTGCCATCAAGGCCACGAAGGGAACTCGGAATTACCTGGCTGGGCACGGCATCGATTCGGAGCCGATTCTGAAGGAGCACGAAGGCCGTCCCAACATAACAGACGCGATAGCGAACGGTGAGATTCAGCTCGTCGTCAATACGCCCAGCGGTAAGCTGAGCGTTGAGGACGACTCCTATATCCGAAAAGCAGCGATCAAATACAAGGTGCCCATTATCACCACCACCACGGCAGCGGTTTCGGCCGCCAAAGGGATTGCCGCCTACCGGAAAGGACACGGCGAGGTCAGGAGTCTTCAGGAATACCATGCAGACATCTGATACGGCCCGCTGGAGGAATATCTAACCGCCGGGGATGAGTCTGGAGAGTGTGGGGAGAACGAAAAAGGTGCTTAATTGAGGCAAATCCTTGTCCCGATTACATCCAATGAGGAGATTATGCCCGGTATCCATCTTCTCTGGGCCGAGGCTCCCCAGGTCGCCTCCGATGCTCAGCCTGGGCAGTTTGTCATGGTGCGCACCAGTGAAGACCACGACCCATTGCTCAGACGCCCCATGAGCATTCATCGCGTGGGGGAAAACGGGGCGCTCGCCCTCCTCTTCGAGGTAGTCGGGCGTGGCACAAATTGGCTCGCCCAGCGAAAAGCGGGGGAGGTGGTCGATCTTTTGGGGCCGCTGGGTTGCGGTTTTAAGATTCACTCCCAAGAGCTGCTCCTGGTTGCTGGGGGCATCGGGATTGCCCCCCTCATTTTCCTTGCCGAAAAAGCCCTAGCTGAAGGCCGACGCCTAGTCCTGCTCTTAGGAGCTAAGACTGCAGACCAACTCTACCCTCGCCGCCTGTTGCCTCCGGATGTTGAGCCTGTTACAATCACCGAGGATGGCTCGCTTGGCAAGCGGGGCACGGTAATCGACCTCCTGGCCGATCTTGCTGAGGGGGCCGAGCAAATCTTCGCCTGCGGCCCTATTTCCATGTATGAGGCTATGGCTGCCATGGTCAATGAGTTGGGCGAAAAATCAGTTCAGGTCTCCATGGAGGCGAGGATGGGCTGCGGATTCGGTGGCTGCGCCGGCTGCGCCATAGAAACGAAACAAGGCTTGAAGCTAGTGTGTCAAGACGGACCCGTACTTGAGTTAACGGACCTCTTATGGTAATCGCGGGAGAGGAAGGGGGTAATAAATATGGTAGTTACCAGGGAAATCGGTATTCGCACCAAAGGGGAATGCGACCTCATTGACATCACCGCTCAGGTAAAGCGGGAGGTTTCAGGCTCAGGCATCAATGCGGGCACGGTGACCATATTTATTAGCGGCTCGACAGCCGGCATCTCCACCATCGAGTACGAATCGGGGCTGGTGAGCGATTTTCAAGGTGTGTGGGATCGGACCGTCCCCAGGAACATCCCCTATCAGCATGACCGCCGTTGGGGAGATGGCAATGGGTATTCTCATGTGAGAGCCTCTCTCCTGGGCCCCTCTTTAGTAGTGCCCTTCACCGATAAAACCCTTCACCTGGGCACCTGGCAACAGATTGTAGTGGCGGATTTCGATAATCGTCCTCGCTCTAGGGAGATCGTGCTGCAGATTATGGGCGAATAATTTGACAAGCTGGCCAGTTTATTTATATATTACTTATATAAATTACCCAATTTTAATTTTACTCCCGCGGTGTCTAGACATTGCGAGATGATATATGTATAATGTTTCCACTATAATGAAGGGGGAAACAGGTGGCCACGATTAAAGAGGTTTTAGCAAGCTCCGAGCTATTTAAGGAGCTAACCGATGAGGAGTTGGAAAAGGTAGTGGCGCTGAGTCGTGAGGAGACCTATGCAGCGGGACTAAGTGTGATCGCCGAGGGCGCAATGGCCACGGACCTATACATCGTCGCTGAAGGGAAAGTAAGAGAGGAGATGAGTCTTTCCGTTTACCCGGGGTTAGTGCAAGACGCGTTGGTGGAGATTATTCCCGAGGGAGAGCCCTTTGGCTGGTCCGCGGTTGTTGGTTCCCGTGTGTATAACATGACGGCAAGGTGCCAGGAACCGGTCAGGGTGATCGCCATAGATGGCGAGCGCTTACTTTCTTTATTTAATAAGAACCCTGAAATAGGCTTTAAAGTGATGGAAGGTCTACTAGAGGTAGTTTCCTCAAGGCTGAGGAGTGTCAAACGGACGCTGTTGGCCTGAACGCCCCGATCTTGTCGGGGCGGTACTAGACACTGAGGATTGTGAATTTATAATTTTGGCGGAGAAAAGGGAAACAGGTGGCCACGATTAAAGAGGTTTTAGCAAACTCCGAGCTATTTAGGGGGCTGACCGGTGAGGAACTGGAAAAGGTAGCGGCGCTGGCTCGTGTGGAGGTCCATGAAATGGGGGCAACCCTGTTCACCGAGGGCAGCGCGGCCGAGGACCTTTACATTATCGAAATAGGGAGAGTGGCCATGGATATGAGCCTTTCCCCTACCCCTGGTGTGGGGAAACAGACCACGGTGGAGACACTGACCAAGGGGCAGATCTTTGGCTGGTCCGCAGTCGGGGGCAC
>JAUWZB010000008.1 GCA_030615555.1 Dehalococcoidales bacterium | reverse complement strand
GCCAGCATGGAAAGAGTTCGCCGAGAGGTTCAATCCCCTGCCCGCCACGCGGAGCAAATCGCGGCGGATAAATCGATTTATCTTCGCCTCCGCCTTCAGCCTGGAGCTTGACGAGCAGGGAAGGGTTTTGCTGCCGCCGCCGCTACGCCAATACGCTGAGATCAAGGAAAATGTGGTCATCGCCGGGATAAATGATCACCTCGAGATCTGGAGCAAGGAGCTCTGGGAAGAGGAGCAATCCCTCATGGGAAAGGAAGTCTGGCAGATTGCCGAGGGGATGGAGACGCGCCAGTGATACATATCCCTGTTCTCCTCAATGAGGCTATTGAGGCTCTTCAGGTTAAGCCTGGGGGGTGGTATGTCGATTGCACCGTGGGCGCAGGGGGACATGCTGCCGCTATATTGGAGCAGGGGGGACAAGTTCTGGGCATCGATATCGACTCCCAAGCCATCGAGATGGCGCGGGCCAGGCTTTTCCCCTATGGCCAAAGGGCTATCTTAATCAACGAAGATTTCGCAAATCTGGAGGAGATATGCTCCAGATCAGGCTTTCATCCCGTAAGCGGTATCCTGTTTGATCTGGGTATGTCATCGCTTCAGCTCACTAACACGAGGCGTGGCTTCAGCTTTCAGCATGAGGCCCCGCTGAACATGCGCTTTAACCCGTCTCAGGAGCTTACCGCAGCGACCATCGTCAATACCTTCCCTGAGGAGGAGCTTGCCAGCATTATTAAAAGGTATGGCGAGGAGCGTAGAAGCAAAGAGATAGCAAGGTCTATTGTGGCAAATCGCCCCTTAAACACCACGCTTGAGCTTGCCGCCCTGGTGGCAAGGGCTGTTGGCATCCGGGGCAGGATTCATCCCGCTACGAAAACCTTTCAGGCGCTTCGCATCGCCGTGAACCAGGAATTGGAGCGCCTTAAGGCAGCGCTGAAGCAGGCGGTCAACATCCTAGAGGTAGGGAGCCGGCTGGTGGTTATTAGCTTTCATTCCCTAGAGGATCGCCTGGTCAAGGACTACTTCAGGAGGGAATCGCAGGATTGTCTTTGCCCTCCCCAGACGCCAGTCTGTATCTGTGGTCATCATGCTACCCTTAAGCTAATCACAAAAAGGGTAGTCACCCCCTCACGCGCTGAGGTGCTGGCCAATCCGCGCAGCCGCAGTGCCAAAATGAGGGTGGCTGAGCATATTTAGTAGGTATTTTTAAGGGAGATCGGGCAGTGTCCTGCCTAGTGGCGGGATTATCAGACTATCTTCGTCGAGCCCAAGACTATGGGCAGCGACACTGCCCATCCAATAATAAGGGGGTGACATGATGTAATGGGTCCGATACAAAAAAGGCTGCCAAAAATCACTCGAAAGGAGGAGGTACATGGCAAAGAGCGAAATCATTTCTTGCATTGATGTGGGCACGACCAAGGTCTGCAGCATTATGGCTAACGCAGGCCATGGCGGTAGCCTTCAGGTTCTCGGGGTTGGTGTTACCCACACCAGGGGCTTACACAAGGGTCTTGTGGTGAACATCACTGAGGCCAGGGAGTCGATCCGTGCCTCAGTGCGTAGGGCAGAACAGGCCAGTGGACTCAAAATGGAATCGGTCTATGTGGGTGTCACTGGCAGGCATATCACCTCCCTCAATAAAAAAGGGGTGGTCTCTATCTCTCGCGGTGACCGACTAGTCCGCCCCGATGACCTAAAGCGCGTGCTCCGGTCTGCCCGCACCTTCACGGTTCCTACCGACCGGAAGTTGCTCCATGTGATCCCCAGGGGCTATGCCCTCGATGGTCAGGTCGGGGTGAAGAATCCAGTTGGTATGCACGGCTTCAGGCTAGATGTGGAAACCCATGTCATTACCGCCGCCGTAACCTCTGTCCAGAACCTGGTCAAGTGCATCCGGGGCGCAAACATCGACATTGAAGACCTCGTTCTGGAACCGCTGGCCAGTGCCGAGGCGGTGCTCAGGCCCGACGAGCGGGACGCGGGGGTGATCCTCGCCGATATTGGCGGTGGCACTACAGACATCGCCATCTTTAAGAATGGCAGCATCTGGCATACCGCCATTCTCCCTGTAGCGGGCTATCAGATCACCAGGGACATCGCTATTGGACTGGGGCTGCCCTTCGACGTGGCTGAGCAGATGAAGCGGAAGTATGGCAGCGTGATGCACGTCTACGATGGCGCGGAGGAGGAAGCCACCAATCTAAGTATGGAAAATGGCTACGGCATCTCCTATCAAGACCTCAATGAGATCGTTAGGGCTCGGGTGGAGGAAATTCTGAAGCTGATCGCTTTGGAGCTACCGTCAGATTATCTCAAGGAAGTGCCCGCTGGACTGGTGCTCACCGGAGGCACCGCTAACCTGAGGGGAATAGAAACACTGGGGCAGGAGTTGCTGGGATTGCCGGTGCGTGTCGGAGTGCCTACAGGCGTGTACGGGATCGCTGACATCCTCCCTGACCCAGCCTACGCCACCGGTGTTGGCCTGTTGCTCTGGGGCATAAGAAGGCACGATGGCGAGCAAAATTGGCAAGCTAGCGGACTTGGCGAAACCGTCAGGCGCCTCGTTGTCCGAATGAGGAAATTGGTTTTACATTAACGAAAGGAGGAAAACATGGCAAAAACGAGCTTCGTTCCTAACCCAGCAAAGATTAAGGTCTTAGGCCTTGGCGGGGGTGGTTGCAATGCCGTCAGCCGCATGGTTCAGGCGGAGATTCAAGGCGTGGACTTCATCGGGGTCAACACCGATGCCCAGGCCTTGCTCAGTGCCGAGGCACCTATCCGGATTCAGATCGGGGAAAAGTTGACCAGAGGGCTGGGCGTGGGCGGCGACTGCACACTGGCCCTTAAGGCTGCGGAGCAGAGCCGCGATGAGATCCGCGATTGCGTCGTCGGATCTGACATGGTGTTCATCACCGCTGGCATGGGTGGCGGCACCGGCACCGGCACTGCTCCTGTAGTGGCGGAGCTTGCCAAGGAAACGGGAGCGCTCACCATTGCCGTGGTCACCAAACCCTTCGCCTTCGAGGGGATGCATCGCACCACGGTGGCTGAGGATGGTATCGAGCGCCTGCTCGATAAGGTGGATACCCTGATCACCATCCCCAACGATCGCTTGCTTTCCCTCTGCGATCAGCGGACTGCGGTGGACAGTGCCTTTAAGATGGCCGATGATGTGCTCATGCATGCGGTTCAGGCCATTGCTGAGGTGATCACGTTTCCCGGGTTGATCAATCTGGATTTCGCCGATGTCAAGGCGGTGATGAAGGATGCTGGTCCTGCCTGGATGTCCATTGGGTATGGCAGTGGTCAGCATCGCGCCGTCGATGCCGCTCAGGACGCCCTGGCTAGCCCGCTATTGGATGTCTCCGTAGATGGGGCGAAGGGGGTGCTCTTTAATGTCACCGGCGGCAGTAGTCTCACCCTCTTTGAGGTCAATGAGGCAGCCCAGGTCATCGGCAAGGCAGTAGACCCTGAGGCGAACATCATCTTCGGGGTGGTCAGCGATCCCATGATGGATAACGATGTGAAGATCACCCTGATCGCTACCGGCTTCTACGCCACCGGGAGTAAAACGATACGCAAAGATGAGGAGCTGCGCCGTCTTCTCCACGGCATGGAGAGCGAGCAGGAGCTGGATATTCCCACCTTCCTGCGCCGCCCCCTCGCGCGACGGCAGCTAGTGGAAGCCCCCGACCTTAAGCAACATAGCATGCGTTTCCGTACCCCTGTTCGCTAGGGTTCCCGGGCGACCGGGACTATTGTAGGGCCGTCCCGATATTATCGGGACGGCCCTCTTGTCCCTAAATCTAGCGCCAAAAATATTGACAACAACTATATATTGTGGTATATTAAGATTCTACCCTATATAATGTGTTTTTTGCACGATGAGATGCCCTTATTGTGGTTATGAGGATTCTAAGGTCATTGACTCTCGCGATGTGAATGAGGCAATCCGCCGCCGTCGCGAGTGCCTTGGGTGTGGCGCTCGCTTTACTACCTATGAGCGACTTCAGACGGTTGCCCTGCTGGTGATCAAGAAGGATGGGCGGCGTGAGGAGTTCAGCCGTGAGAAATTGATCGCCGGGATTAGAAAGGCCTGCGCCAAGCGCCCGGTCTCTCAGGAGACTATCGAGCAGCTGGTCGATGATATCGGGGACCAGCTTCGCAAGTCGGGCAAGGGAGAGGTGGCTACCTCAATGATCGGGGACATGGTGATGGAGCGACTGCGCCAGCTCGATGGCATCGCCTACATCCGCTTCGCCAGCGTATATCGCGCCTTTGCCGACATTGAGGAGGTGCTGGAAGAGGCCGATGCCTATGCTAGGCTCAGTGCATCTCGTGATGATACCGCCCAGCTTTCCCTCTTTTCGGACTTTTCAGATGAGGACCTCGAGGTAATCGCGGGGGACAAAGATTTTTCAAAAGGCTAATGAAGAACAGCTTCAGGGAGGAGTTGATAAGATGTTGAAGCCAACCAAAGAAGAAATGAAAAAGATGGAGAGAGACCTCCGTCCTTGGCTTGAGAGGAGAGATGTTCCCATATCTCTTTTCCGTGGTTTAAAGCCCCACGAGAAAGTTTTGTTACATGAGTGGATATATAAGAGAGCTAAAAGCCCAGAATTTAGTGACCTAATAAAGCTAGCTTTGAAACTACAAATAGTAAAAGTAGGAGCTAAAGGTAAAGGGCTCCTTTATGACCAAATCGACCGCGAAGAAGAGCTAATGGAACGCTTCCTGCCAACTGATGAGGAGCGTCTAACGAAGTACTAGCTGTAATATAGGAGCTATAAATGACTACAAACTCCATATTCAGCGATAGCGCAACTAGCCAGGGGTTACCAATGCCTGTTAGTGTAGAGGAGGCTACCGATTTCGTGACTAAACGCGCCAGGGAACTAGTGGGTGAATTGGTCAAACAGAGGGGGCGAGAAGAACCGCCTTTTTTGGCTGAAGAACTTGCCCCCTTGCAGGGCATTAAAGAGATCGTTAAAACTGACCTTGGGGATGTAGATGCACTTCTTATTAGACATCAGGATGGCTACATCATAAAGATAAATGAGAACCACCATCCAGTTAGACAGAACTTTTCTTGCGCTCACGAAATTGGGCACACTTTCTTGCATGAGCTGAATCGACCACTTGGCGTTGATTATGATGAATTCAGGCAGACTGAGTCGAACGTCGTTGGTAGGGAAACGGAAAGGTTATGCAATATTGCGGCAGCAGAACTTCTAATGCCAGAGAATATTTTCAAAAAATATCTGACGGGTTTTGGTTTATCTGTTAGCTCCATCGAACGTTTGGCTCATACCTTTAAGGTATCAATTCAAGCTGCCGCTATTCGGATTGCTGAGGTCAGCCCAGAACCCTGTGAAGCCACTATTTGGAGACGTTGTCAGAAGCCCAGGTCAAAAGGTTTTATAGGTTATCATATGCGAAGGCCTATGTATATTAGAGACCCTTCACCATTACTTAAAGCCTACGAGAGTGACAGCCCAGTCAAGTCTTTTAAATCTTTTGAGCTTAACAACATTAAGAAGCGTTGTCTGATGGACTCCAAAGGCTTTGGCCAAGGCAAAACGAGATATGTTATTTCACTGGTCTTTCCGGAGAGCTAGAAGATGGACGAAAAGAACGGGTCGAAGCAAGCCCTTCGCAACAAGATTGCATACCAGGTCTTTCGCTACTGCGATTCCGAAGGCATATCGGACAGGGAGTTGGTGGAGCAACTTACCGACCAGGTGATTCAGCGCCTGGAGCAAGTCTATCAGAGCCTTCCGGGGATGGAGGTGGATGTCACCATACCCGAGCGGCTAATGAAGCCAGCTGAAATTAGAGCTGCGGTGAAGCAAATTATGGCTGAAGGGAGTGAAATGCAGGTCGGAGTACATGAGTCGGCATCTAAGGACGACGGCGGCAAGACACGAGCAGTTAGACCACCCAAGAAAGTCGAAACCGCCAAGTTCTCGGAGAACGCAATGCGGGTTCTGGAAAAGAGATACCTTAGAACTGATGAGCAGGGTCGGGTTATCGAAACGCCTGAGGAGATGTTCCGCCGCGTGGCTCAGAATATCGCCTCCGCCGAAGAAGCGGATGTTGCGGCCTGGGAGGAGGAGTTCTATCGGGTGATGGCTAATCTCGAATTCCTGCCCAACTCCCCCACCCTAATGAACGCCGGCCGGGAGCTGCAGCAGCTCTCCGCCTGCTTCGTGCTCCCCATCTATGACTCCATGGAATCCATCTTCGACGCGATAAAGCACACTGCGCTCATTCACAAAAGTGGTGGGGGCACTGGCTTCTCCTTCTCCAGGTTAAGGCCGGCAGGCGATATGGTGGGCTCCACCGGGAAGGTGGCAAGCGGGCCTGTTTCCTTCATGAAAGCCTTTGATGCTGCCACCGATGTCATCAAGCAGGGGGGGATGCGCCGTGGCGCCAACATGGCTATCCTGAATGTGGATCATCCCGATATTGAGAAATTCATCACCGCCAAGGAAGATGGCAACACCCTCACCAACTTCAACCTCTCGGTGGCAGCAACCGATGATTTTATGAGCGCGGTTGAGGATGGCGCTGAGTATAACCTGATAAACCCCCGCGATAAGGCAGTTCAGGGGAAGCTCAATGCCAAGGAGGTCTTCGATAGGATTGTGGACCTGGCCTGGCGAACCGGCGACCCTGGGCTTGTCTTCCTCGATCGGATCAATCATGCTAACCCCACCCCGAAGCTCGGGGCTATCGAGAGCACTAACCCTTGCGGGGAGCAGCCCCTCCTCCCCTACGAATCCTGCAATCTGGGGTCGATTAACCTGTCAAGGATGGTCTGCGACGGGAAGCCCGAGATCGACCATGACAAGCTGGCTGAGACAGTAAGAATTGCCGTCAGGTTCCTGGATAATGTGATCGATAAAAACAGATTCCCTCTTCCCCAGATTGAGGAGATGACTAAAAAGACGAGGAAGATCGGGCTTGGGGTAATGGGCTTCGCTGATATGTTGATTAAGTTAGGTATTCCTTATGATTCGGAGGAGGCGCTCGAGGTCGCTGAGAAAATTATGGAGTTTATAGGGCGTAGAGCTACAGACGCCTCTGAGGAACTAGCCAAAGAGAGGGGTGTTTTCCCCGCCTTCGAGGACAGTGTCTACGCGGGTAGCAAACTAAAGGTTAGGAACGCTACGAGGACAACCATCGCCCCCACCGGCTCCCTGAGCATCATCGCCGGCTGCTCCAGCGGCATCGAGCCGCTATTTGCACTGAGCTACATGCGCAATATACTGGATGGCGATGAACTTGTGGAGGTAAACCAGTATTTTGAGGAGGTGGCGAAAAAGGAGGGATTCTATTCAGAGGAGCTGATGGGGGAACTTGCCAGCCGTGGTAGCCTGCGCGGGATGGAGGGCATCCCTGAGTGGGTCCAGAGGCTCTTTATCACCGCCCATGACATCAGCCCCGAGTGGCACATCAAGATGCAGGCCGCTTTTCAAAGTTCCACCAACAACGCCGTCTCTAAAACCATCAACTTTCCCCATAGTGCCACCAGGGAGGATGTGGCCCAGGCGTACATGCTCGCCTATAAAGAGGACTGTAAAGGGATCACCATCTATCGGGATAGGAGCAAGGATAAGCAGGTCTTGAGCGTCGCGAAGGATGAGAAGGTCGAGGCGCTTGTTCCCAGGAGGCGGGCCAGGACCACCAGGGGGGTTACCGAGAAGGTCGCCACCGGATGCGGCAATATCTATGTAACGGTAAATTCCGATGAGCATGGGGTCTGCGAGGTCTTCTCCAGCCTGGGGAAGGCGGGGGGCTGTGCCTCAGCGCAGCTTGAGGCCACCTGCAGGCTCATCTCCCTGGCGCTTCGCTCCGGGGTGGATGTCGCCTCAGTGGTGAAGCATCTCCGGGGTATTCGCTGTCCCTCCATCGCCTGGGAGCAGGGCCATGCAGTGCTCTCCTGTCCCGATGCCATTGGGAGTGTACTGGAGAGGTACATCAAGGGCGAGAGCGCAGCAACTAATCCTGATGAATATGGACTGGCGATGAATCTTGGGGGGCAATGTCCGGAGTGCGGTGGCATGCTGGTCTATCAGGAGGGGTGTCACATCTGCCCCGCCTGCGGCTATACAAAGTGCAGTTGAGACAAGGCTCAAGCCATGCCTAATCTTGACAGCTTCATAATGATGGGTACGGGAGGTTTTTTCCTCCTCCTGGGCATTATCGCCTTTTTGTGGGCCAGGGGTGAGGAGCGGGGACTTAACTATGGCCTCTCCCAGCGCCCTGACCTGAGGGAGTTCCTGACCCGTTGGCCGCCGCGTGTCGAACCCGGGGCACTCCGGGTGGGGGGGTGGATATTTATCGCTGTAGGATTGGTTTTAATCATCCTAGGCGGTGCATTCTTAGCCATTGATTGAGGAGGGCTGATTTGGCACAAAGAACGGAACGCGAAGCTAAGGAAGAGGAGCTAAGCCTGGAACAGATGAAGCGGCGCCTTGATACCCTGGACCAGCGCTTGGATAACATTGACACCATGGTGACTGCCCTCGCCGAGCGAGCAATGAAGCGACCCCTCAGTGTGACGATAACCTGCCCCAATTGCGGACAGATCATCGAGCTCGGCATGGTGGGCAGCGAGAAGATGATGAGATGATCATAGGGGTGGGGGCAGTGTGGGGAGAGCGAAAAAGCGAAATTACGTGAGATGGGGTGGGACAAAGCGGCGAGGCGAAGGCTCTCAAAGGAGCAAGGCACGATCTTCAAGGATTGGGGCGGCAGAATCCCCATCGCCCTGATCTACCCCAATACCTATTATATAGGGATGTCCAACCTCGGCTTCCAGACTATCTACGGTCTGCTTAATAGCTATGATGATATTGTCTGCGAGCGGGTCTTCTGGGGGGGGGATAAAAAAAGTATTGAATCCGGGCGCCCCCTCGATGACTTCGCTGTGCTCGCCTTCTCCATCTCCTACGAGTTGGACTACTTCAATGTAGTCGAGATACTAACATCGAGCGCCACTCCCCTAGTTGCCGCCGACCGCAATGATGCCCACCCCCTGGTGATTGCGGGCGGACCCTGTATCATCGCCAATCCGGAGCCCCTTTCACCCTTCTTCGATTGCTTTGCCATTGGGGAGGGTGAAGCTATTTTGCCCGCGATGATTGAGGCGCTCCGGGGAGAGGTCGGGGAGTGTGGGGAGAGCGAAAAGGGGATTTGGGGCAAGAGGGATGAGCTGCTCCGGGCGCTCTCCTCACTTCCTGGGGTTTATGTGCCCAGCCTTCATGATGGGAAGCCCATCTCCCGACAGTGGGTGCGGAACATCGACGATTTTGCCACCACCTCAGTGATCCTCACCTCCCAGACGGAGCTTGGTGATATGTACCTCATTGAGGTTACACGTGGCTGCCAATGGGGGTGCCGCTTCTGCCTCGCCGGTTTTCTTTTTCGCCCGTTTCGCTTTCGCTCTTTAAGTAACCTGCTGAGCCAAGCTGAGCGCGGCCTAAAGTATAAAAAAAGAGTAGGGCTTTTGGGGGCTGCCGTCTCTGATCATCCCGAGCTAGACGAGCTAGTGGATAGGTTGCGCCACATGGGAGCGGAGCTCTCCGTTAGCTCCCTGAGAATTCGCCCATTATCGAGAGCGGTTCTCAGGGGGCTGGTGGAAAGCGGCACCGAGACCGTCTCCCTGGCCCCTGAAGCAGGCTCAGAGAGATTGCGCCAGATCATCAATAAGGGCGTTGCGGAACGGGATATCATTGAGGCGGTGGATGAGGTTGGGGGGCAGGGTCTCAGGCAGCTCAAGCTCTATTTCATGATCGGTCTGCCCACTGAGACGGAAGATGATATCGAGGAGCTGATCAAGCTGGCCATCGGCTTAAAAGAGCGCCTTACCCGCAGGCGAGCGGGGACTCATCTTACTCTCACCATAGAGCCTTTTGTGCCTAAGGCGGGCACCCCCTTCCAATGGCTTCCGATGACCAGCGCCGAAATTCTCAGCCATCGCCTCGCCACGCTCAGAAATAGCCTGGAGCCGAAGGGCATCGCGGTCAGGTCGGAGAGCGTGGCATGGGCCATCGTCCAGGGGGTGCTGTCGCGAGGCGATAGGAGGCTGGCCCAGGCGCTGGCCCGGATGGAAGGAAAATCTCTCTCCTCGTGGCGTCGGGCGCTTGAGGAGTGTTCGCTCGATGCCGATTTCTACATCGGCCGGGAAATCCCGGTCGATGAGCGGCTCCCCTGGGCAAACCTGGATTCAGGGGTTGATACAGGCTATCTGGAAAGGGAGCTTGAGAGGGCGCGTCTTGGTGAGGAGACCCCTCCCTGTCCGCTAGTCGAGTGTCATAAGTGCGGGGTTTGCTGACATGGATATCGCGCGTATTTCGCAAAATCTGCAGGATGTGGAGTGGCGTATTGCCCAAGCGGCGCGGAGGGCGGGCCGGTCGCCTGAGGAGATCACCATTGTCGCCGTGACCAAGGGGCTGGCGGCGCAGGCTATCGAGGCTGCCCTTGAGGCGGGCATCAGGCACATCGGCGAAAATCGGGTTCAGGAGGCGGGGGGAAAGATCGCGCACCTGTCCGCTTCGGGACTGCGCCCTACCTGGCACATGGTGGGTCACCTGCAGCGTAACAAGGTCAAGACAGCGGTGGAGATTTTTGATATAATTCACAGTATCGATTCGCTTAGATTGGCGCAGGCGCTGAGCAGCCACGCTCAAAATACCATTCCCGTGTTGCTTCAGGTCAACGTCTCAGGGGAAGGGACGAAGAGTGGCTTCTCTATAGCTGGATTGCCCGAGGCGGTGGCAGAGATCACGTGCCTGCCCAATTTGGCGGTGAAGGGGCTGATGACCATCGCCCCCCTGGTGAGCGACCCTGAAGAGGTTCGCCCCATCTTTCGAAAGTTGCGGGAGCTGCGTGACTCCCTGGGCCTGGAGCACCTCTCCATGGGGATGACCGATGACTTTGAGGTTGCGGTGGAGGAGGGGGCTACGATGGTGAGGATCGGGCGCGCCATATTCGGGGAGCGAAGGTAGGTCGAGAAAGGACATCGAGCTAGAAAGGGGGATTCGAAGAGATGGAGGCAACGCAGCGGACGATTGTGCTGCAAACGGGACGCCAGACCCCTGCAGATTCCCTGCTGCGGGATCTAGCGGCTATTGAGGGTATTTTTATTGACGCGAGGCGTTTGGGGACATCCTTCCTCGGCGGAGGGGTGGCGAGCTTTATTTTGATCGCTGCCGATAATGTCAATACCTCCCCCTTGGCTGATGCCCTTTATCAGCACCTCAAGAGGCTTAAGGTGAGGGGAGACGATGACCTGGTTATTCTCTTGGGAGGCGTAATCAATACAACTGAGGAAGAGGTGAGCTTTCGTGATGTGCGGTGTCGCAGGCATGTATCTTTGAAGGGCAAATCCCAGGACGAAATAAAGGAGATATTAGAGGAAGCGCTCGCGGAGGCTATGTGAAAATCTCCTTTATCGGCGGTGGGGTGATGGGGGAGGCGATGATCAGGGGGCTGCTCACTAAAGGGCTGAGCACGCCTCAGGACATCATCGCTAATGACATCAGCGCCTCCAGGCGGGAGACCCTGCGCACCACGTATAACATAGGGGTAAGCGAAGACTACGGCACTGCGATAAAAGGCTCTGACGTCATCGTGTTAGCCATCAAGCCTCAGAATTTGGCTGAGCTTATGCCCCAGCTGGAGGGCCGATTCACCCGAGATCAGCTTGTCCTCTCCGTCATCGCTGGGGCAGCGATCGCCACCATCACCGGAGGCCTGGGGCATCGCTCAGTGGTTCGTGCGATGCCAAATACCCCGGCTCAGATCGGCGAGGGGGTGAGCGTATGGACCGCCTCAAGCGAGGTATCACAGGGTCAGAAAGGGATGGCGAGGTCTATTTTGGGGGCACTGGGCAAGGAGATCTACGTGCCCGATGAGAAATACATCGATATGGCGACCGCGGTTAGCGGCAGCGGTCCGGCCTACATCTTCCTGGTCATCGAGGCTCTCGTCGATGCTGCGGTGGGCATCGGACTGTCCCGGGAGATGGCGGAGGAGTTAGTGCTGGAGACAGTTCTGGGGACGGCACGCCTTGCTCAGGAAACAGGCAAGCACCCCAAGGAGCTAAGGGATATGGTTACCTCCCCGGGGGGGACCACGGCAGAGGGCCTGTTAAAGTTAGAGGAGGGCGGGCTAAGAGCCCTGCTCGCGCGCGCGGTTATTGCCGCATATGAGAGGGCGAAGGAGCTGGGGGGATAAGTGGACTACTTCCTCACCTTCGTCCTTTATTTATGTCGAGTACTTATCTTCATTATTTTTATACGGGCCATTCTCTCCTGGTTTGCCATCTCTCCCTATAGCCCGATAGTGGTTTTCCTGGACCGGATTACCGAGCCGATCCTGGCGCCACTGCGGCGCATCGTTCCCAGGCTCGGCATGGTCGATATCGCCCCGATGGTGGCGATCATCATTCTGATAGCCATTATGTACCTTATCGCTCGCATCTAACGGAGGAAATGTATAGAAAACCGGCGTGGATCAATAAGTATGGGTAAGATTGCCATAGGCAGTGACAGCACTTGTTCTCTACCTCAGGAACTGGTAGATCAGTATCAGATTCGTATAGTGCCCCAGCTCATACATTTTGAGGATGAGTCTTATCGGGATGGTGTGGACATCACTGCTGACGGGTTCTACGAGCGCCTCAGAAGGGCCGAGAAGCTGCCCACCACAGCGGTCGCTGGTCCGGGGGTCTTCCTCGATGCCTATCGGGAGCTCAGTCAGAGTGCGGAAGGCATTGTTTTCGTGACCATCTCCTCACTCGTAAGTGCGGCCCTCTTTCAGTCGGTGACTCTGGCTAAGGAGATGGCTAAGGAGGCGCTTCCCAACATGGCGATAGAGGTCATCGATTCGCGCACCGCCGCCGGTGCTCTGGGGTTTATTGTCTTAGCAGCGGCGCGCGCCGCTAGCCAGGGGGCAAGCATGGCGGAGGTGGTAGCGGCAGCAAAGAGCATGATACCCAAGGTAAATCTCCTTGCCATTTTGGATACCCTTTCCTATCTGGCACGGGGCGGTCGCATCGGCACCGCCTCAGCATGGGTGGGCTCTCTACTGAGCATAAAGCCTATTCTGGAAATTCCCACTACCACCGGGTTTACCGAAGCGCTGGAGCGGGTCAGAACCAAGCCTCGCGCTGTTAAGCGCCTGCTGGAGATAGTAGAACAGCGGGTGGGTCAGGCACCGCTCCATGCTATAGTGCACCACGCCGGCGTACCCGATGAGGGGGAGGCGCTAAAGGCTCAGGTTGCCGCAAAATTCAACTGTGCTGAGCTTTACCTGACGCCTTTTACCCCGGTAATGGGAGCTCACGTGGGCCCGGGACTGGTGGGGATTAGTTTTTACGCCGAGGGCTGAGGATGAATTTAGCAAGGAGGTTGTTATGAGCAAGGTTGCCATTGTCGCCGATAGCATAGCCTGCCTCACCAGGGAGATGGTAGAGCAGTATGGGATTCGCATCGTACCGGCAAATGTCCATTTTGAGGGCAAGGTTTATCGGGAATGGGTAGACCTAAGCCCTTCCGAGGCCTACCGGCTTCTGGAAAAAGACCCCGATGATTTTAGCACCTCAGCGCCCTCCCCTGAGGATTACCTTGAGGCCTACCGTGAGCAAAGCACGAGGGCGGAAAGCATCCTGTGCATCACCCTTTCAGCCGAGTTTAGCATGCTTCATGACGCTGCCCGGATAGCGAAGGAACAGGCCATAGAGGAGTTCCCCCAGACCCAAATCGAGGTGTTCGACTCCCGGACTGCCGCCGCCGCAGAGGGGTTTGTGGTCCTGGCAGCAGCAAGGGCGGTGGCGGAGGGCAAGAGCCTGGCTGAGGCCATTAAAGCAGCGGAGGGGGTGAGTGAGAAGGTCACCCTCTTTGCCCTTATGGAAACCATTCGCCATGTATACCGCTCAGGGCGTATCCCCAAGGTTGCCGCGCAAATAGGGTCTGCCTTCAGTGTCAAGCCAATAATCACCATATCCGATGGTGCGGCGCATTTCGTTGGCATCGCCAGGACCAAAGAGCGCGGGGTGAACCGAGTCCTCCAATTGCTAAGGGAGAAGGTCGGGGAAGAACCGGTGCGTGTGGCGGTAATGCACGCCGATGCGCTGGAGGAGGCGCAAAGGCTCAAGGAGCGGGTAGCAGCGGAGTTCAATTGCGAGGAGCTCTGGCTCAGTGAGTTCAGCCCGATAATGGGCTACACTACAGGTCGGGGACTGCTCGGCCTCGCCTTTCACGCCAATTGGGGGTGCTATGATGAAAAAGGTTAGCATTGTCACTGACAGCACAGCTTGCATCCCTGAGGAATTGGTGGCGAAGTATGATATTTGCGTAGTACCACTCATGATAATTTTTGAAGGCAAGAGCTATCGCGACGGGGTTGACATGAGTCCCGGTGAAGTCTACAGGATTATGCGGCGGAGACAGAATCTCCCGACCACCTCCACCCCATCAGCGGGGGATTTCCTCGGTGCTTATCGCCGGTCGAGCGAGAAGGCGGAAAGCATACTCTGTATCACCCTCACGTCGCGACAAAGCAAAATCTACGATACCGCGCTGCTAGCTAAAGAGCTAGCCAAAGATGTGATCCCTAACACTGCCATCGAGGTGATCGACAGCCGGGCGGTGGGCGGCGCGTTGGGGCTTATCGTCCTGGAGACGGCTCGTGCTGCCAGCCAGGGGGCCGACCTGGCTCAGGCGGCTGAAGTGGCCCGTGGGATGATGCCCAGGGTAAATTTCATTGCGATGTTGGATACCCTCTTCTATTTGGCGAGGACCGGTCGCACTGGCAGGGCATCAGCTTGGGCCGGGTCGCTACTGAATATAAAGCCTATCTTGGGGCATGATACTTCTGTAGGAGAAACAATGCCGGTGGCGCGTCCCCGGACCAAAGCAAAGGCGGTAAGTCGCCTCCTGGAGATAATGGCGGAACGGGTTGGAGACTCCCCGGTGCATGTCATCGTGCACCATGCTGATG
>JAUWZB010000030.1 GCA_030615555.1 Dehalococcoidales bacterium | reverse complement strand
TGGTGGTTTTCAGCGTTGCCGGGCTTGCCGCCCTGGGGCTCCCGAGCACCAGCGGCTTTGCTGCCGAGTTCCTGGTCTTCCTAGGCAGCTTCAAAAGCACGATGGTTCCTGGCATTCAAATCTATACCATCCTGGGCATTTTGGGGGTTGTGCTCGCTGCAGGCTACATCCTCTGGATGCTGCAGCGCGTTTTTTACGGTCCACCTAAGGCGCAGTATGAAGGGGTGCTCGATGCCAACAGGCTGGAGATGGTCTATATCTTCGCTCTGGCAGCGGTGATCATGCTTATCGGGATTTACCCTGCAATACTTACCGATATTATAAAGATAGGGGTCTCGCCCCTAATTGGGGGATTATAAAGGGCTTTCATGGAAGAAATGTTTGTTGCTGTGGGGGCAGTGATCGAGGATGAGGAGGGGCGAATCCTCCTGGTGAGGCATGTCCCTGAAAGAAAGGGATACTGGCAGGGGAAGTGGATCTGCCCCGGAGGAAGGTTAAATTTGGGCGAGGGGATTGAGGAGGGGATCAAGAGGGAGGTGAGGGAGGAAACAAATCTTGAGATTCGCCTCACTACTCCGCTCATCCCCTCTGAGAGGGTCGTGAAATCGGAGGGCAAGACGATTCTCCATGTCATCTACATCGACTTTTTGGCAAGGCTGGTTGGCGGTGAGTTTCGACCGGGCAGCGACGTGGGTGAAGGCATCTGGGTTTCAAAAGAAGACCTCCCTAAAATATGGGATGAGCTTCACGAGGACACCCAGAGGCTACTCAAGATAGCTTTCCGTACTATTCGGTAGGCTCTACTAATTGGGATCTGTATTTATGTGGTATAGCTAAGGGTTTATACTGACATAACGTAAAGTTTGAAAAAAGGAGCGAGTGTTGAACCTTTATCTACTAGCACCTGAAATAAGCCTCCTGGCACTGGCTCTGGTGGTGATCCTTCTCGACCTGTTCATCGAGCGGAAGTGGATCCTGGGGGTGGTGAGCGTTGCCGGGCTCATCGTGCCCGCCGCCTTCACCCTCGCCCTTTGGGGAACAAATGAGACCTCCTTTGGCGGCGCACTGGTGATTGACCAGTTTTCGTTATTCTTCAATCTCTTTTTCCTGGTGGCGGTTGCCCTGGTGCTCCTCTCCTCTACTGACTATGCCCATAAGTTTGCTGCCTTTCGGGGGGAATACTATGCCCTGGTGCTCCTTGCCGCCACGGGGATGATGCTCATGGCATCCACCAGGGAGCTTATTTCGATCTACATTGCCCTGGAATTGACGGGCATCTCCCTCTATGCCCTAACCGGGTTTCTAAAGGACCCCAAGTCTAGCGAGGCGGGATTGAAATACCTGCTCCTCGGGGCAGTGGCCAGCGCGGTGTTGCTCTATGGTATGGCGATGGTTTTCGGGCTCACCGGCACCACCTATCTTAAGGAGATTGCAGCGGCTATTTCGACTGAGGGGCTGTTGGCCAGTCCGGCGCTCCTAATGGGCATCGTTTTACTGGTGGCAGGCTTTGGCTTCAAGATCGCCGCCGTCCCCTTCCAGATGTGGGTTCCCGATGTTTATGAGGGGGCACCCACGCCCATCACTGCCTATCTTTCTGTGGCCAGCAAGGCGGCGGGGTTTGCCGTAATATTAAGGGTTTTCTATGAGGCCCTGGGGCCGGCAAGCCTGGACTGGGGAATGATCTTTGCAGTGCTCGCCGCCATCACCATGACCCTGGGCAATGTGGTCGCCATCGCCCAGACAAACATCAAGCGAATGCTGGGATACTCCAGCATCGCCCAGGCTGGCTACCTCATGATCGGGCTGGCGGCGGTTACCACTGAGGCGAGTAGCGCATTAATCTTCTTCCTGGCGTGCTATGCCCTCACCAATCTGGGGGCATTTATCGCTATCATCGCTATCTCCAACAAGATCGGTAGCGACCAGATTGCCGACTACTCCGGGATGGTGCGGCGCGCCCCGCTCCTTTCCCTGGCCTTGGCACTTTGTCTCATCTCACTTATCGGCATCCCGCCCACTGCGGGGTTCATAGCCAAGGTCTACATCTTCAGCGCCGGCATTAACTATGGTCTGGTCTGGCTGGTGATCATCGCCGTGATTAACACGGTGATTTCCGCATACTACTATCTCAGGGTAGTGCGCGTGATGTATCTGGGCGCTCCGTTATCGGGGGAGCGGGTGCCCTCCTCAGGGGCGCTCCGTGCCGCCCTCTCCTTCGCCTGCCTCGGGGTCTTGGTGCTCGGTATTTACCCCTGGGTGCTCCTGAGAATTGCGGAGACTGCTGCTAGCATGTTTCTCCCTTGACAGCACTTTTGAGCAATGATAGACTTCCCACTGCAACTTAGCTTTTGAATCTTTGTCGATTTGATTAGGGTTAGAGGAGTGGTTCTTGAAGAGGGTTGGCATTCTCTATCATCCAAAGATCGCCGCTGCTCGGCCGCTTGCTGAGGAACTGACGGGCTTTTTGCCCTCCCTGGATGCATCCGTTTGGCTTTGTTCCGCATGGGATGAGGAGAGGGCCAGGGCTCAGGTTGAGGGCACGGAACTGATCCTCAGCGTTGGCGGCGATGGCACCATATTGCGGGCGGCACGCGCTGTGGTCCCGCTGTCTGTTCCTATCGTAGGGATAAAGCTGGGGGGGCTCGGGTTTCTGACCGAGCTGAGCGCTGAGGAGGCTCGCGATAGGCTCCCTGCCCTCCTCAAGGGGGAAGGCTGGATCGACGAGCGCGCCATGCTTCAGGCTGAGCTAACTGGCAAAGAAACCTTTCATGCCTTGAACGATGTCGTTTTAGGGCGGGGCGCCATATCTCGAGTTATTTATGTGGAGACCACTATCGATGGTACACCCCTGACCACCTATAAGGCGGATGGGGTGATCATCGCTACCGCAACGGGGAGCACGGGCTACTCCCTGGCCGACGGTGGCCCTATCCTCTATCCTCAGGCCAGGGAGATCATCTTAAACCCCATCTGCCCCCATCCCGCTTTCACCAATGCCCTGGTGCTTCTGCCTACCGCTGTTGTGGAGCTAAGGGTGCGCACTGACCACCAGGCGATGCTCAGCATCGATGGGCAGATTGACCTGGCGCTGGAGAGCGGGGACACTATTAAGGTCAGCCTCAGCCCTTATGTGGCCCGTTTTCTGAGGGCGCAGCCCCCAACCTTTTTCTATAGCACCTTGATGGAGAGGCTGGTGCCGAAATGAAGGCTGAGAAGGCGCGCATTAATGACATACCTCAAATTCACAAGCTGGTCAATTACTTTGCCGATAAGGGGGAGATGTTGCCCCGCGCCCTGAGCGAATTCTATGAGAACATTCGGGATCTTTTCGTGGTCCGGGATGGTGAGCAATTGGTGGCCTGTGCCGCGCTCCATATATTCTGGTCCGATCTCGCCGAGGTCAGGGCTGTGGCCGTGGTCGAGGCGATGCAGGATCAGGGGGCCGGCGCCTTGCTGATTCAGGCCTGCCTTGAAGAGGCGGGAAGTCTGGGTATCGAAACCATCTTCTGCCTCACCTATAGGCCCGATTTCTTTGAAAGGTTTGGTTTTCATCAGGTCGACAAGAATGAGCTGCCGCGCAAGGTCTGGGGGGAGTGTTTGCGCTGTCCCAAGTTCCCCGACTGCGATGAGGTGGCCCTGATATATAAGCTGGAATCATCGCGCTGATGGAGGAGCGAACCTTAGAGAGCAGGCGAGTATATGAGGGGCGCATAGTTGGCCTTCGTGTCGATAGGGTAGTGCTCCCTGGGGGCCGGGAGACCACGCGGGAGGTGGTGGAGCACCCGGATTGCGTCGCCATTGTGGCTATTGACGCAGAGGATAATGTCATCCTGGTGCGCCAGTTTCGCCACGCCGTGGAGCGGGAGCTTTTGGAGATCCCTGCCGGTGGTATCGAACCTGGGGAGGAGCCATTACAGAGCGCCCTTAGGGAGCTTGAGGAGGAGACTGGGTATATTGCCGGGAGGATGGAGCGGCTTGGTGGGTTTTACAGTAGCCCGGGATATGCCACCGAGTTTTTACACCTCTTCCTGGCTACTGAGCTTCAAAAAGCTTCCAGTCGCGTCAGGGAGGATGAGATTATCGAGGTGGTGCCTATCCCCTTGAAACAGGTTCGAAGCCTGATTAAGTCTGGTGCACTTGCGGATGGCAAGAGCATCGCCGGCTTTTTCGCATTATTCCAACGCTTAGAGAAGAATAAAAGATGAGGATTTACATCGCCGGGGTTTTCGCCTTATCCTCGCGCCCGATAGAGAGCGAAAAGTTTCTGCGCTTGGGGAAGAGCGAAGAATGAGAATTTGCCTCCTTTGCAATAGGGGGAATATGTACAGTGGGGGTCAAGGTGTTTACCTCTATTACCTGTCCCGAGAGCTACAGAAATTAGGGCATGAGGTTCATGTAATTGTCGGTCCCCCCTATCCCTATATCGCTGAGGGGATCGTGGAACACCGGGTGGAAAACCTGAACCTCCTTGAGTTCGGATTCCCCAAAAAAGATCCCTTCAGGGTTTTCACCCCGCTCAACCTCTACGAGCTGATGGCGATAAGGCTGGGGATGTTCCCCGAGATGTTCTCCTTCAGCTTCAGGGCCTACCAGAAATTACGCCAGCTCCTTCGCCATTGCCGCTTCGACATCATTCATGACAATCAGACCCTGGGCTATGGCATACTCCTGATGAAGTCCTTTAAAATCCCCGTCGTGGCCACGGTTCATCACCCCTTACCCATCGATAGAAAGACCGATCTTGCCTATTTGGACAGGGTGTGGGAGAGGTTCGGCCGAATAATGTTCTACCCCTTCATAATGCAGCACCTGGTGGCCAGGAGGATGGATCGGGTGATCACGGTCTCAGAGAGCGCTGCGGAGGAGACCAGGAACGCCTTCAAGGTTCCCCGGGAGAAGATAAGGGTGGTTCACAATGGCATCGATACTGAGATGTTTCGGGGGTTGGATGGCGAGCGGAAGGAGCGAGGTCGCCTCCTCGTCGTCGCTAATACCCAGGATCGCAAAAAGGGGGTCATCTACATGCTTCGCGCCCTTCAGCTACTCCGTGAGGAGATGGATGTGAAACTCACTATAGTAGACCGTGGGGCCCCCGATAACGAGTATACCCCGGCTCTGGTGGAGAGATTCGGGCTTGATGGCAGCGTCGAATTTACCGGGAGGGTGAGTCTGGAGGAACTGGTCAGGTGCTATGCGAGGGCCGAGGTAGTGGTGGTCCCCTCCTTGTATGAAGGGTTTTGTCTTCCGGCTGCTGAAGCAATGGCCTGTGGCCTTCCCTTGGTCGCCACCACAGCGGGAGCACTCCCCGAGGTGGTGGAGGATGAGAAGTGCGGCATTTTGGTACCGCCACGAGACCACTATGCCCTGGCTGGGGCGATCAAGCGCCTTCTTTCAGACGAGCCCTTGCGCCAGGCGATGGGGGAGGAGGGGAGGGAAAGGGTGGAAAGGAACTTCACCTGGGAGGAGGCGGCGAGAAAAACCTTGGAGGTATATCGGGAGGTCCTTTAGGTGCTCACCGTTAACTTCAACCTCTTCAGGATAGAAAAAGGCGATAAGTTTCTGGATGTGGGCTGTGGTGAGGGAAGGCATAGCTGGGAGGTAAACCGGCTGAATTGTTGCAAGGTATGTGCTTTGGATATGGATTACATGAGCCTTCGGAAGACCCTCTTTGTATTGCTCCATATGGATTCACAGGGGGTATCAGATGGGAAATGGGATGTGATGCGCGCTGATGCCCTGAGCCTCCCCTTCCAGGATGCCTCCTTCGATAAGATTATCTGCGCTGAGGTTATGGAGCATGTAGCGGACGATGAGCAGGGGATCAGGGAGCTGGTGAGGGTTCTCAAGTGGGGCGGGGCGCTGGCGGTCACGGTGCCCACTTATCTTACCGAGGCGGTCTACTGGGCGATGGATGAGGACTACTATAACCATCCCGGGGGCCATGTGAGGAAGTACAAATCCCGGGAGCTCGTGGATGCCCTACGCCGCAATAATTTGGCGGTTTATGCCATCCGCTATGAGCATGCCTTCCATTCTATTTATTGGCTCCTGCGCTGCATCTTCGGGCTTAAGAATGAGGGGGCAATGGTTCCAGCGCTCTATCACGGGTTCCTGGAGATGCAGATAGTCACTAAGTCCAGGTTTGTTCCTTGGATGGAACGCATCTTAAACTTCTTCTTTCCTAAGAGCATAGTTATCTATACCAGAAAGATTTAGCACCAGGAGGGACCGGGGTGAAAATATGCCTCCTTTGCTATCGGGGGAATAAATACTGTGGTGGTCAGGGGGTTTACCTCTATTACCTATCCCGAGAGCTTCACAGGCTGGGTCACGAGGTCGATGTCATCGTTGGTCCACCCTATCCCGATATTGCTGAAGGGGTCAGGGTGCACAAGCTGGAAGGCCTGAACCTCTACGATCGCAAGCATGAAGGGAATGGCTTGCTGCCCCAGGAAAATCCCTTCCGCATCTTCGCCCCCTTTAATCTCTATGACTTGGCGGGAACGAAGCTGGGCATGTTCCCCGAGATGGTCACCTTCAGCATCAAGGCCTATCTCAAGGTAAGGGAGGTTCTCCCCGCGCATCGCTTCGACATCATTCACGATAACCAGTGCCTGGCCTACGGGTTGCTTCTGATGAAGACCTTGAAGGTTCCACTGGTCGCCACCATTCATCACCCCCTGTCCATCGATGCCAAGGCTGAGCTTGCTCAGGAGCCAAGCGTTTTGGAGAGGATCAAGCGAGTCCTTTTTTATCCCCCGGTGATGCAGGGAATCGTTGCCCGACGGTTGGATGGGGTAATCACGGACTCTGAGAGTTCGACGCGTGAGGTGGGCAGGATATTCGGGGTGCCCGAGAGCAAGATGAGAGCGGTTTACCCGGGCATCGATACCAGTGTATTCCGCCGAGTGGATGGGTGTGGAGGGAAGTTCAAAAAAATGGATGGGCGTGGGAGGGAGCAGGGTCGCCTGATCATGGTAGGAAGAACGAGTGATCGCAGGAAGGGCATCCTATACCTGCTTCAGGCGTTGCGGCTACTGATGAGGGATAATATTGCGCTGAAATTGACTATTGTGGACAAGGTTAATCACAAGGATGGCTTCGCCCTCGATTTGATCAGGGAGTATGGGCTTGAGGACATGGTTGCCTTTACCGGGAGGGTGACCACGGAGGAGCTGGTGAGAGAGTATTCCGCGGCCCAGATCGCTATCACCCCCGCCGTTTACGAGGGGTTTGGTTTTCCCGCTGCTGAGGCCATGGCCTGCGAGGTCCCAGTGATCGCCACCAGGGCCGGGGCGCTCCCTGAGGTGGTGGAGGATGGGAAGAGCGGTATTTTGGTGCCTCCGCAGGATCCTTATGCCCTGGCTAAGGCAATCAAGCGGCTACTCGGGGATGAACCGTTGCGCCGCAGGATGGGTGGTGAGGGGAAGAGTAGGGTGGCGCAGTGCTTCTCCTGGGAGCAGACAGCAAGACAGGTCCTCGACGTCTATGAAGCGGTTCTCAGGCGTTAATTGCCCCTCGGGGTAAGCTTGATAATGATCACATCGCTCAGCGAAGGGACTTTGCAAGCGATCCTATCGAGAAGAGCAAGAATGGCTGCCGAAACCCATCGGGGCAGCGTGGAGAGAACCTTTCCCCAATAAGGGGCAGTCCAGAGCAAGGAGAGGCCGCTTATTTTTCCCACCTCAAAATGATGCGCCACCATATCTCTCAGTAGCGGGCAATCAAACTTGTAGGTGTGGTCGGGAGGGGGTTCCCAGGGATGCCGTTTATCCCTTGCCTGGCTAAACCTTTTGGCGATCGGATACCAGGTCCTCCCCAGCCGACAGCTGAGGCTTTCGAAGTTGGCGATGGCAATTATCGCCTCACCCCCTGGCTTGAGCGCCTGAGACATCTCCGCCATCGTTTTTAGCGGATCGGCGAAATGATCCAGTGCGCCTTTGCACATAATTTTATCCAGGGAGTGTTTTTTGAAGGGCAGCGCCTCACCGATCCCGCGCACCAGGGCAACCTCGCTGTCACCGAGATAGTTTTTGGCCCCCTCGATCATCTTCGCGGAGGGGTCAAGCCCGATAGCCCTGCTACCCTGTTTCGCGAGCGCCAAGGCATCCACTGCTCGGCCACACCCGATATCCAGCACTATCTCCCTGCTATTTGGGGCTACCGTTTCCAGGATTGCCTCAGCCATCCGGGTAAAGATAAAGTTGGTATCAGGGTAAATCTTCTCCGGGACTACCCCCTCATCGCCCCACTCCAGGTCAACCTTTAGCTCCATTTGTACTCCAACCAGGGCTTTATAACAGGTTGAGCCCATTCACAGAAGGGGCCCAGGGATTAAGATGCCAGTATGGAATTATACTACCAAATAGACGCCAGCGGCATAATTATCAGAGCAATTATTATAGCAAGGA
>JAUWZB010000106.1 GCA_030615555.1 Dehalococcoidales bacterium | reverse complement strand
GTGGAACTGGCGCAGCATGAGTATCTCCTGCCTCGCCTCGTGGGGCAATGGAGCCATCTGGAGCGTCTCGGCGGTGGCATCGGCACCAGGGGGCCTGGCGAGTCGCAATTGGAGACCGATCGGCGCCTCATCAGCCAGAAGATCCACCGACTCCAAAGGGAGATCGAGGGGGTAAGGAAGCACCGCGCCCTTTATCGGCGTCAGCGCACCCTGCGGGGCATCCCCGTTATCGCCCTGATTGGCTATACCAACTCGGGCAAAAGCACCCTGCTAAATTCACTGAGTAACGCCGGTGTGTTTGTTGAGGATAAGCTCTTCGCCACCCTCGATCCGACCACCAGAAGGATCACCATCCCTAACAAAAATGAGGTGCTGATCACCGATACGGTGGGCTTTATCCAGAAGCTACCTCACATGGTGATCGCTGCCTTTAGAGCCACTCTGGAGGAACTGGATGAGGCAGCCCTCCTCCTCCACGTTATTGACATAACGCATCGAAATGCTGTCGAGCAGAGCGTGACAGTGGAGAAGATCCTCACCGAGCTGGGGCTGGGTGAAAAGCCAAGGATCGCGGTGCTCAATAAGGTCGATCTCCTCGCGCCCAGTGAGGAGGATATTGGCGAGTTTGCGAGCGCGATTAAGGATCAAGAGATGGTATTAATCTCGGCAGCTAAGGGGTGGGGGCTCAGTGGCTTACTGGAGAGGGTAGCGGATAAGCTATTGAGAAGTGGGGCGCACAATACAGGTTATGTCCCCTAGTTCCAGCCACTAGCTCTGTTATGTCACCTTGCCCTCCTTATTGCTCACCGGATATGCCTATGCCCTCGCTTACCGTGCGGGTAAAATGCACTTGGGTGTCGACGGTTGCGGTGACAGTTATTGTTTCACTGATCTCGTCGGGAGGCGGCACATTTTCGATTGGCAAGGTCAGCGTAAAATAGGCTAATATGCCCACAGCGGCAATCATCACAAGGAGCGGAAGCAAGGACCGGGGAAATCGAAACTTAGGCTTTCTCTCTGTCATCTTGGCGTTCCTTATCCCAGTTCGGGGAACCCACTCATGTCCACAACGCTTGCACTAAACCTTTGTTATGGTAACTTGCATCTCGCAGAAATGTCAATAGCCCCTTTCGTATCTGGAGAAAAAATTGGGCTGGGGAATTTTTGGGGATTATGTCAAGAAGGTGCAACCTAAGATAAAGAATATTGCGAAGAATCGTGATACCTTTCGACGACTTCTCCCCTACACAGGCTCATCTATTCTCCGAAGCGTTGCCCCCTCCGCAGTAGTATATGTGCAATATATACTATTGTAATTTTGGGAGCACAACCTTCCTGTTTGCCCTCAGCACTTGCCGTTGGGCGGCTAGCTCATCGCTAACCCAGAAAGTGCCTTGGCCCTGCGTAGCAGCTTGTTCAGCCACAACTCGCCATAAGAAGATAACATCCTCTAAGAAGCCGGTCAAGCCAACCAGGTTAGCTTGTCTAACATGGGGCTTTTATGATATAGTTTTTAATGAGGATTGTAAAAATGAACATTAAGCGAAGATTGCCGGTCACCCTGCTGGTAGTAATTATCGTCCTCTCTTTTGGCGTGGGCTTTGCCTATTCCCAGTTGTTGTCGCCCCGCGCGGCCACGGGGCTTCCCGAGGAGTTCGATGTATTACCGGAGATATGGGAATTACTGTCAGAAGATTATGTAAACAAAGAGGCGCTCGACCCTGAGGAGCTGAGCAAGGGAGCTATTGAGGGACTGCTTGAGGCATTGGGCGACCCTTACACCTCCTATATTGAGTACTATGAAGTGGAGGTGAGCGATCTGGAGGGCTCCTTTGAGGGCATCGGGGCAGTGATCACTATGGAAGATGGTGAGCTAACCGTGGTCGCCCCTATTGCGGGTGGTCCCGCTGAGCAGCAGGGGGTGAGGGCCGGCGATAAGATCCTGGAGGTCGATGGTGTGCCTACATCGGGGATGAGCCTGATGGAGGCGGTATTAATGGTCCGGGGACCCGAGGGCACCACGGTAACCCTTCTTATCCTGCACCAGGGCGAGACCACGCCGGTGGAGATCGAGATCGTTCGAGAGGTGATCGAGCTTGACACCGTTTACCTAGATATGCTGCCCGGCAACATCGCCCACCTCCAGATCACCTATTTCTCGGAGCCTACCCCGGATGAGTTCACCGCGGCCCTAAATAATGCCCTCCAAAACGAGGCGTGGGGTATTATCCTCGACCTGAGGGGCAACCCTGGCGGTTATGTTCATGTCGTGGTCGATGTGGCCGGCGAGTTCCTCGATGGCGGCATTGTCCTTTATGAGGCGGATGCCGCGGGGGATGTAATAAAGGAGTGGCCGGCAAGCTCAGGGGGGCGGGCCACTGACCTGCCGCTTGTTGTTCTTGTCGATGGCGGCAGTGCCAGTGGCAGTGAGGTGCTCGCCGGGGCGCTCCAGGCTCGCGGGCGCGCCACGCTTATCGGCACCACAACCTATGGCAAGGGTAGTGTCAACATCTTTCGGGTGCTTAGCGATGGCTCTGCCCTATATGTGACCACGGCCCGCTGGTTGACTCCAGACCATTACCTGATAGAGGGGGTGGGGCTGACCCCAGATTTTGAGGTGGGGATCACCGCGGAAGACATCGCCAGCGGGCGGGACCCGCAACTGGAATTTGCTATCGAATATATTGAGGCTCAGTAATTCAGTAATGAAGAGGCGCTCAAGGTTGAAATGTCTAAAGGCGTGTGGTAAAATAACCTATGAAGACCATCAGCCTCAATCGCAAAGCATATCATGATTATGCTATTCAGGAAAGCGTTGAGGCTGGCATTGTCCTTACCGGCACTGAGATCAAGTCCATCCGGGCGGGAAGGGTAAATATCCGCGATGCCTACGCTCATCCACAGGGCGATGAGCTGTGGTTATTTAATGCCCACATTGCCCGGTATGAGTCGGGCAGTCGCTACAATCACGAACCGACACGCCCCAGGAAGCTTTTACTTCATCGCAGGCAGATCGATGAGCTTGCCGGTAAGGTGACACAAAAGGGCTTCACGGTAGTGCCCTTAAAGTTGTACCTTAAAAATGGAATCGCCAAGGTGGAGCTTGGCTTGGCCAGAGGAAGGAAACTTTATGACAAGCGCGAATCCATGGCACGCCGCGAGGCGGAGCGGGATATGGAGCGTGCCCTGAAGCTGGCGAAAAGAAAGTGACGCAGCGGTTTTTAACATCCCTTGGTGAAGAACGAAAAAAGGGGACGAGAGGTTTCGACAGGGGAGGAGCGCTACAGGATTGCAGGCCGAGGTGCCACTCATCTCGCAAAACAAGTGGCAAAAAAGTAACTGG
>JAUWZB010000081.1 GCA_030615555.1 Dehalococcoidales bacterium | reverse complement strand
TGGTATGCTAGGTTATCTGGTTCAAAGTTTGTTATTCCCAACCTGTGTGGTTCCTCGCGAATTCCCTAGGCCATGGATGACCAAGCTGAGACCAAGTCGTAAAGAAAGGAGGTCATCCATGGACTACGTGGACAAGACCCTGGAGTGCGCGGATTGCGGCGCAAGTTTTGCCTTTACCGCAGACGAGCAGGCGCTATTCGCTACCAGGGGCTTCACCAATGAGCCCAAGCGTTGCCTCGAATGCCGAGCGGCCAGGAAGCAACAGCGCGATGGGGATGGCTACGGCTATCAGCGGCGGAGGGAAATGTATCCTGCTGTATGTGCCTCATGTGGTAAAGACACGCAGGTACCCTTCGAGCCCCGACAGGATCGACCGGTGTACTGCAGCGAGTGCTACACTAGAGTCAGGCTCCAAGCCCGCGGTTAAGAAGGGCAACACAAGAGAGGAGAGGGTACAATCAAAGGACCCTCTCCTTTTTTATATAGGCAAGCACAACTGGGCAAGACTACCTATCCAGAGCCTTGTGCTCTCGGTGGTGAAGGTGATGGTGCCCCGTTCGCGGGGGGGTCACCCGCACGTGATCCAGCTCACTCACCCTCGTACTTGAAGGAGACCTTCACCTTCGCGCGGTAGGCTCGGACCTTCCCGCCTTCGAGCTGCATGTCCAGCTCGGCGATCTCGGCGATGCGAAGGTCCCGCAAGGTCTTCGAAGCCGTCTCCACGGCGGCCGCGGCAGCCTTCTCCCACGACTCGGTGCTGGTCCCGATCACCTCGATCACCTTGTAGACACTCTCTGGCATGTCGCTCTCCTTTCGTGCCAATTGGCAAAACTACCTATACACCATCGAATAGCGCCCTGTCAACCCTCCCCCTATTTCTCCGTTTCCACCCACAGCCTCTCCCCATTGGTGGTGAAGGTGATAGTGCCCCGCTCTGAGGTGAGGTAGATCCTGTCCTGCCCGAGACTTTCAGTGAGCCTGGCTATGACCTCATCGCTGGGGTGGCCGAAGGGGTTGTCCTCGCCTACGGAGATCGCCGCCACCTGGGGATCGATGGCGGCAAGAAAGCTTAGAGAGGTTGACGTGCTTGAGCCATGATGGCCAACCTTGAGCACAGTGCTCCTCAGCTCCACCCTCTCATAGACCAGATATAGCTCCCCCTCTTGCTGAAGGTCTGCTGCCAGCAGGAAGCTGACCTCCCCCATCGCGATGCGGAGCCCTACCCCGTTGTTATCGATGTCCGAGTCGGTGCCATCAAGAAATTCCACCGGCGGGTGAAGCACCTCAATGGTGGCCCCGCCACCGAGGTCGATCACCTGCCCCGCCTGGGCTCGGATGCACGCGATTCCCTTCTCCTCGATCACGCTGAGCCACTCTGAGTACGTATTCGAGGTATAGTCGATGCCTTCTGGATACAACACCTGGTTTACCTCATAGCGGCGAAGCACCTCCACCAGGCCGGTGACATGGTCGTCGTGGGCATGGGTGAGCACCACCAGGTCGATCGTCCGCTCCCAAAATGGCAGTGCCTCCCCCAGCTCGAGGCATACCTTTTCCGGGCTGGGGCCGCCATCAACGAGGATATGCTGCCCTGATGGGGCGGTGATCAGGATGGCATCGCCCTCCCCCACATTCAGGAAGCTAACGCTGAGCTTGCCACTTTCCGGGGCGACCGCTACGGCAGCCCAGATCAGGATGGCGATGATCAGGAGCGGGATGAGGACCCATTTTATGGGCATCTTTCGAGAAAGCGAGGACAAACTGCCGGAGGCTCCTCCAAAGCCAACCTTTATGCTCGAAAAAAGGCGCTTCCTCCTTGTGCCCAGCCAGATCGCCCCACCAAATATGCCATAGTAGAGCCAGACCCAGTAGGTATCGATCCCACCGATCTCCATGGAGGACCAGGGCAAGGCGGCAAATCCCTGAACCACCGTAGCCATGTACTTGAGGAAGAGCCAATCGACCCACCCGATGACCTGGGCGACAGGCATGGAGAGGAGCCCAATAAGACCAACCAGTGCCGATAGCACGATGATAGCGGGCAGTGCAAGCAAGGCGAGGAAGGTGGCGGGGAGACCGACCAGGGAGACATATCCAAAGTAGTAGGCCACGAGGGGTAGGGTGGCCAGGATGGCCCCCAGGCTATACGCGAAGCTATCGACCACGATATTTGGCGCTCTGGTCCTCCCCAGCCATTTTTGAAATGTCGGGGTCAGAAGGATGAGCCCGAGCACCGCGGCGAAGCTCAGTTGAAAGCTCACCTGCCACAGGATCTGGGGGTTGATCGCCACCATTATCGCTGCGGCGAAGGCGAGGGCAGTGATCCCGCTTCGCTGCCGGCCTAAATAGGCACCGAAGAGAAAGAGGCTGACCATGATGGCCGCGCGCATCACCGATGGCGACATCCCGGCGAGCAGGGCATAGCCCCACAAGACGCCAAGGGTCACCAGGAAATATGTTGGCCTCCGCCTGCCGAAGAGCCACACCGCAACGCTAAGCAGGATGCCAGCGACAATGGCCATATGAAGCCCTGAAATGGCGAGGATATGGGCCGTCCCTGAGTTCTGGAAGTCCTGATATAAAGAGGTAGGGATATTGTGGCGCAGCCCCAGGAGGATGCCCTGAGCCAGCGAACCTTGAGGCTCGGAAAGCGAGGTCCCCAGCGCCTCCCCCATTCGGTGCCTGAAGGAGTAGATCGCCTGAAGAGGCTGTGGCCCTTGCCCGCTCCCCTCGCGCTCGACATCGGGGTAATACATTGTGGAGTATATCCCCTGCCGGGCGAGGTAGGCCCGGTAGTCGAAACCATCGAGATCCTCAGGCGGCTCCTCAAGCTCCCCGGTCACTTTCAGCAAATCACCGTATTCATGAACGGGATACCTCGTGGTGCGTACCAGGACGGTGCCCGAGACCTCTTCCCCGTTTATCTCCCTCGCTGAGAGGATGAGTTTTGTCGATGAATCTCTGGGCTCGGGCTCCTCAACTACCACCCCGGTGATCGCCACAGTCCCTTTGCCAATATAAGACTGGAGCGCGTCGCCGGTGGGGACGGCACCGTATCTGAGGGCGCCGCAGAGGAAGAGGGCGATACAGATCCCGCCTAAAAGGAGGGGCCTATTTTTTCGCCAGAGGAGCGCGATAAGGAGGGCCACCGCGATGATGGGTAAAGCGATAGCAAGTGGCAGTGGAAACTGGGAGCCGAAATAGATGCCGACGACAAAAGCTAAACTAAGATAAACCAGCACCATTTCTTTTCTTTTATTCCACCGTGATCAAATCCTTCAACCCATCGTATTTTGCCTCGCCGATGCCCGGCACCATTATAACTTTCTCGCTCATCACAAAGGGGCCGTGCTCCTCGCGGTAATGGATGATGTTTTGTGTCAGCGCCACGCCGATTCCGGCGGGTCAATAGCGTAAGGAGCGTAAGGCTCCTCCTGCGCACTCCAAGACGAAATCTCGAAAGCGTACGATGGCGCCGCCTCGGTAAACCGATGCCTGAGGTAGATTCGTAGATAATCGGCAGGCGGTATCGTCACATGCCATGTCACACCCATTTCCCAATCCTCTGAGAAGAAGAGGTAAAAGGATACCTCATAGCTGGTCGGCCGTACAATAGTCCCAGTCCACTCGGTTTCGCTGGTGATGCCAAACTGGGGGTGATTGGCGGCAAGCCACGGGATAAACCTGTCACGGAATCTCGCAGCATATATAGCCGGGCCTGGGCCAGGTGGTTTTTCCTTTACCACAAGGGTAACTGTTTCCGTTTGCTTCAGCCCATTTCGCTCGCCATCGACTGTTACCGTCAGCGTCCCACCTGCACTCGCTTCAACAGGGATCACAGTTACCTCAGCAACTTGTCCAGGAGTTATCGCCTGAGGATTGACGGTTACTACGGAGCCGGGGGCTGTGGCTGAGATACTGACAACCTCTCCTTTGCCACTCCCCTCTCCTTCGTCCGCAACACTTACTAGAAATACGCAGCTCTGCCCGGCAATGGCGTCCTCTATGTGCTCAGGAATCACTTGCATGGAAAAGGGAGCGGGCTCAACGCGGCAGCCAGCTATCAGGCAGACCGCCATTATTGATGTCATAACCAGAACTAAAAACCTTTTCATCGGAACCTCCTTCTTTTAATTAGCTTTTTCATTTTTACCTGCCTTCCTATACTATCTAGTGAGCCGCTATTCCACCGTGATCAAATCCTTCAGTCCATCGTATTTTGCCTCACCGATGCCCGGCACCATTATAACTTCCTCGCTCATCACAAAGGGGCCGTTCTCCTCGCGGTATTGGATGATGTTTTGCGCCAGCGCTGGCCCGATTCCCGGCAGGGCATCGAGGAGCCAGGCCTCGGCGCGGTTGATGCTGATCTTCTGAGGAGAAGCGCCCTCCTCGCTTTCGGGGATGTAGAGTTTGACCTGGGTCGGGTCG
>JAUWZB010000091.1 GCA_030615555.1 Dehalococcoidales bacterium | reverse complement strand
GTAGCCGCGGTGGCTGCGGTCAACGCAGCCGACCTCCACGGTCTGCTTCTCCGGATTGGTGCGGATCTGGAGATCCGCACCGCAAATCGCGCATAGGTTCTCGGCTACTATGCGTCTCATCTCGTCGTAGTCGGCCTGGGTTACCTGTGCCATCGCTTCCCTCCCTGTTCTTATTCCTGAAGTTCCGGTTTGCTTTTCTTTGTATCTCCCTGCACCTATCTGGATTTCGCTGCCGCCATGATTTGATTTGCTGAAGGATCTTATTTTTCCCCTCTTCATCCGCTACAAGCCACCTGTGCCTGTACCAGCAAAACTGACAACTACGAGAAGTTATTTTCTTGGGCCCACCACACATGGGGCAGGTAGCATGTTCCTCCAGATACCCTTTGACCTTTGCAATATCTCGCTTGGAATACCGCCATCTACTCCCATATTTTTGGGGCTTTGCGATCCCCCTTTTTCTGAGCACTCGAAGGTGAGAGTGGCTTATCCCTAACTGGCTGGCGGCCTCTTTCTCAGTAGGCAATAAGATCGTGGTGGTCCCGTAATGCTCTATCAGGACCTGGCTTACACGTTGCCGGCTGACGCCACCAAACTCAGAGCCGACTTGCTCCAGGGGTTTGCCTTTCTGCCTCTCGGTCATGATCTGGCCGTCATAGGTCTCCCAGATGCCTGGTGGCCCTGGATGTGTCGGGGTATCAACCTCGGTAGCCCGGGTCATTCAGTAACTCCTTTTCCAAGTGCTTGCGACAGGTGGGGCAAAAAAAAGGATTGCCGTATTTAACCGCCCCACAATCTGGGCAAATTGGATGAGAATGGGCCCCCTGTTCCAGACAGGTCAGGAATGGGCAGGCCCCCTCGAAGAAAATTTCCCGGTGCCGCTTTATCCTGTGGTCGGATATGGCCACCGGGATCTCCGGCAGATCATCCCACCTGACCCAGTATATCCACTCGATCGGGGGGAATCCCCACCCCCTCAGCTGGGCCTTTACCTCCTCATTGGCTGGACCCAGGGCGCCCACCACGGTGCCCAGGGCGCCATCCTGGTGAGCGTCGTCGGGTTTGCTATTTACCTTCACCACCCGGGCCCCGTTTGGGATAGCACCTTCGGCCAAGCCGATTAAAACCTCTTTGCCGCCGAACCATTCCGAGCGGAAGAATTCCTCGCGCCGGTAGTCTCTGTTGGTCATCGCTTTCGCCCTTCTTCAGGTAAAAACCTCGGATTCTCGATCGTCACCTTCTTGTTGCACTTCGGGCAGATAACCGGCCAGCGCAGCGTCATCGACAGCCCGATACGCTCCTCCCTCGAGGGATTTTGGAGAGGGGCGCCACAGTCAGGGCAGCCCCCCGCGATGGCCTTGGGGGAGACGCTCCGGGCAATGATCGATTTGTTAGGTATCAGTCAAGCTCCTAAAAAAGAGGATGATACGATCAGAAATCCACCGCCATGCCCTCTGCCACCAGCAGAGCTTGGCCTCCTCATATCTCTTTCTAGTGGTTGGCATGGTTCTCCTTGGGCAATCGACCTCGTAATCTATTAACACTCGACTGTGACCGGGATAACATGATCCGGATATAAGTAAGCCTATCCTCTATGTAGCGCGGGCAGCCCCCATAAGGCCCAGCGTAGTTTAGGGCAACCTTTATCTTTTTCTCCAGCTCCTCGAGGGAAGCGTCAACATCCCTGACATTCCACTTAACTCTCATCACACCATCTCTGGAATACCAAAGGGCTCACAATACTTATCAAATCCTTGAGGATTGTCTTCCCGTTCTCCCCATAGTGTTTCGCGGTCAGCAATACAACGTGGGCAGAAGTGTTGATCAGGCCGCCCATCGAACCTTTTAACCCTGGCAACATTTCCCTTGCCTATCGAGACAAATTTGCCGCATCCAACGCATTTGATTGGTATTTCTCCTCCCACTTAACCATTTAGGTGTCTAGGTATCTATGTATCTATGTGTCTATGCGTATAGGGGAGCTCCATGTAGTGGTCGAACCTTTTGGCCAGGGTCCTGCCGATCCCGGGGACCTTCATCCTTTCTTTGAGCGTCGCTTGCTCAAAGGCCCTCACCGAGCCGAAATGCTCCAGGATGGCCACTGCCCGCTTCCGGTCAACACCGCCCTGGAAGATGGCACACAGGATCTCCACCCCGGGGTGGCGCTTCTTACCCGGGTTAGCTTCCTTCGCTTCAGGGAACACCATGCCGAGCTGCGTCATCCCGCTCCCTTACCTTCTCAGGATTACGACCTTAACTCTCATCTGAGACCCCCTTCAGCAGCTCAATGATCGTCTTTACCAGGTCAGGCGAAACATTGAGCCTCTCTGCTATCGCGTCGGCTTTGGCAGCGGCCTTGTCCCCGTTGATGGTTACCTTCTCTGCCGCCGACCTCAAACCCTCCGGGGCCACCTGCTGGTAGATCATCGTGGTTGACAGGTCAGCGTGGCCGAGCAACTCCTGGGCCACCCTGGGCGGCTCCCGCTTGTGGGCGAGCTGCGTGGCGTAGAAATGGCGGAACGAGTGGGCATGGATGTGCGTCATTCCGGCCAGGTCGGCGTATTTGCGGACCAGCCTCTTGACCGTGGAGAGGCCGCACCCGAAGAGGGAATCGGTGGGCTTGAGGTTAGCTGCCGCCAGGTACTCGGTGAGCACAGCGGCCAGCTCGTCGCCGAAGGGGATCATCCGCGTCTTATCGCCCTTGCCCACGGTGCGGATATAGGCTGCCGCAAAGTCCACATCCTTCACCTTCAGGCCGCAGAGCTCCGCAAGCCTCATCCCGGTCAGGGCGAAGGTATGGATTATTGCCCTGTCCCTGAGGCGAGTGACAGTGTCGGGGGTAACTTCAGGGGTGATCCGCCCCAGAATCAGCTGGATCTCCTCAGCGTGGATAAATGGGGGGAGGTCCTGCGGCACCTTGATGCGGATGTGCCACTTCTTGACCGGGTGCCCCAAAAACTCGTGGAACTGGCGCAGATGGTTGTACCACACGGAAACGCTGCTGGGCTTCTTGCCGGCCTGGCGGAGATGGGCCAGGTATCTTTTCAGCGTCCGCTCATCCGGCTTGCTCCCGTCCAGCCAGTGCCTGTACTGCTCTAGCGAGGCCGTGTAGGACCGCCGGGTTATCGGGGCTAGGTCGCGTAGGTCCAGGTCGTCGTAGAACTCCTGAAATCCGTTATTGGTGGTCATTTCGCCTTACCTCCTCGCAGACGATTGTCGGAGGCACTTATTCTAGCATCGGTTTTCGCTCTTAGTCCTTTTTGCCTAAGCACTTCCGGCAAATTTTTTCTGAGGGCGGCCAGGCTCCACAGGGGAAAGCGTGGGGGGACGGACGGGGTGTGCATAACTCTGAGCCATAATCTATCAAATAGCCCAGAGAAAATGTAGGGTGTCAAAGCTAGAAGTAGCCTGTTTTTGGGGGGTCGGACGGAGGCCTGCGCTCTCATACCTATACCATACTCCCTTGCGAGGTCGTTGTCAAGGGTTTCTTGGGCCAAAGCCCAAAAAAGTTTTTTTCGGAGAGCGGCCATTCAAAGCCCTTAACGGCTCATGCTGTGAGATGAAATCCGCCAGCGCGGGCTACATTGTCGAGCGCCGCAAATGATACCAATCCCGTAACCAGCGCCCGAAGGCACCGCCCAATGTGCTTAGCCCCAATGTAATGGCAATAGTAACGAGATGGAACAGTGTCTCCCAAGCGAAGAAGCCAGACCCGGAGATGGCTAAGCCATAGATTATGAAAATTCTAAAAGGGAGAATAACCAAGAGGCCTGCTAGTAGTCCATGCTGCGCCCCCCTGACCCCGGCCATGGCTCCGGCGACAGCTCCGCCAGCAAGAAGGGAAAGGAATCCCGTGATTTGCACCAACGCTGCGAAGGCTCCAGTGGTTTTATCTGTAACCAGAACTCCCACTAAGTAGCTGAGAAGAAAAATTAAGGCCACACTAATAACCCAGCCGACCAAGATTGGCAGCAACTTCAACCTTGGCTTTGCCTTCGCCGGGGTTGGTGGCACAGCTTGAGGCACCCTATGTATTTCGGCCCCGCACTGGCTACAATGTGT
>JAUWZB010000051.1 GCA_030615555.1 Dehalococcoidales bacterium | reverse complement strand
AAGTCCATAATCAGACTGCCCTCCCACTGCAATTCCTGCAACCGGAAGCTCCAGGCTCGGGATTTGGTACCCCTTTTCAGCTACCTCTGGCTGCGCGGTCGCTGCCGCTACTGCGGGACCCGAATCCCCCTTCGACTCCCCGTTGTGGAGCTGGCAACCTCCCTCATCTTCGCCTTCCTCACATGGCACTACGGCCTCAGCCTTCAGCTCGCTATCGCCCTCATCTATGCCTGCCTCTTCCTGGTGATCTTCGTCATCGACCTGGAGCGGCGGCTGATTCTTAACAGCGTGGTTTACCCGGGGATGGCCCTCGCCCTCGCTTTTTCCTTCTTCTGGTGGCCCGACTTCTGGCCCGATTTCAGGGATTACTACTGGCCCAGCCTGGGGATCGCCAGCGCCCTTTTGGGAGGCGCGGTAGGCTTTGGCTTCATGCTCCTGCCCTATCTAATCTCGCGCGGTAGCATGGGCGGCGGTGATGTAATGCTCGCCGGGCTCATCGGAATGGTCATCGGCTTCCCGCTGGTATTCGTCGCCCTGCTGGTTGGTATCCTGAGTGGCGGGCTGGTGGCTATCTCCCTGCTAATACTCCGGCTGAAGAGGAGAAAGGACCCCATCCCCTTTGGCCCCTTCCTCGCTGCGGCAGCTATGGTCGTCCTCCTCTGGGGCGTGCCAATCTTAGATTGGTACACCGGCCTGCTTTAAAGAGAGTGCTTATCTGTCACCCTGAGCGGTAGCGAAGGCTCACACTGTTTGTGATTGCTTCGTCGCAAGCGCTCCTCGCAATGACACAGGGATTCTTAGCCTCCCGCTATGCCAATCTTACATTGGTAGAAGAATTTCCACTAAAAGGTATTGACAAACTTGTATTTTTATGATAAAGTAGAAAATACAATAATATTGACCACAAAAGGATAATATAATATGGAAAACAGAAAAGAAAGGAGGTGAACGGAGATGAAAGAGCTAAAGAAGTGGGGGTTTAGGCGCCTTGGCGGCAAGCGTGGCTTCACCCTGATCGAGCTGCTGATCGTGATGGTGATCCTGGCCATTCTTGCCGGCATCGTGATCATCAGTATTGGTGGCGTGTTCGGCACAGCGGGAGAGACTGCCTATGATGAGGAGGAGAGAACCATAAAGACGGCAGTCCTCGAGTACTATACTGATCCTGACCACCTGGAGTGGCCCACTAGCAACAACACCGTTCCAGTCACTGGCACGCCAGGGGACCCTGGCGTAATCGACTTCTATTTGCTGGTAACCCCTCTGGATGGTGCGTTTGCGCTGCTGGATAGCGTGCCCCTCTCAGTAAACGGCGTGAACTGTAACGTCACCATGACCAACAACGGTCACTATACATGGAATGTCTCCTCTGCCGGAACTGTAAGCTCAGCATGCGCGGGCACTGAGTGCACGGAGGTCGTAGATGGCTACCAGGATGTCTACCCGTGATCGCGGTTGAGTGGTGAAATAGGCTAAACAGAGCCTCATATAGAAGTAGCGCCCGTGGTTAACCCAAGAGGCGACCTTGCTAAGGGCTCCCCGACATGTCGGGGAGCCCTTCTTAAAGAATCCCTTTTCCCACCCACCCCAGAAGAACATTTCTGGGGGACACCCCCTATAGTAGCGTGAGGTTTTAGCCTCGCCATGAACTCCGACCCGTCGGAGAACTACTCGATAAGAAATTGACACAGGCAGACCTCCATAGTAAGATAGGTGACAAGACTCCAATGCTTGCTAAGGTGCTGAGCTGCGCTGTGGTAGGGCTGGAGGGAGCCATCGTGGAGGTGGAGGTGGACATCTCCGCGGGGCTCCCCGCGTTTACCATTGTGGGGCTGCCCGATGCTGCAGTGCAGGAGGCCAGGGAGCGGGTGCGCGCCGCCATCAGGAACAGTGGCCTGACCTTCCCCATGAAGCGAATCACGGTGAACCTGGCGCCCGCCGACCTGAGGAAGGAGGGTCCCGCCTATGACCTGCCCATCGCTGTGGGCATTCTCTTAAGCTCAGAACAGCTCTCCGCAGATATGTCGGAGACGCTTTTCTTAGGGGAACTCTCCCTCGATGGCGGCCTGCGCCACACTCATGGCATCCTCCCCATGGTAGCGCTGGCCCAGGAGAAGGGGCGGGCCACCGTCTTTGTCCCCACCCCCGATGCCAGGGAAGCCTCCCTAGTTCAGGGGGTGAGGGTCACCCCGGTTAACTCCTTAGCTGAGCTGGCAGCGCACCTTCGCGGCGAGGCGACCATCACCGATTACCACCCAGATGGCGATCTGGAGAGTATAGCCCAGGTGAGCTGGTCGGTGATGGATCTGGCTCATATAAAAGGGCAGGAGCATGTGAAGCGAGCGCTGGAGGTGGCTGCTGCCGGGGGGCATAACCTGTTGATGAGCGGTCCCCCAGGGAGCGGCAAGACCCTCCTCGCCCGCTCCCTCCCTTCGATACTTCCCAAAATGAGCATGGCAGAGGCACTGGAGGTTACCAAGGTCTACAGCGTGAGCGGTCTTTTACCATCAGACACCCCGCTAATCATGCAGCGACCCTTTCGCGCCCCCCATTACACCATCTCCAATGCCGGGCTTGTCGGTGGTGGGCGCTGGCCCAGGCCTGGAGAGATCAGCCTCAGTCATCGGGGCGTCCTTTTTCTCGATGAGTTCCCAGAATTTGGGCACACCGTGCTTGAGGTGCTGCGCCAGCCCATCGAGGACAAGATAGTCACCATCAGCCGCGCCCAGGGAAGCGTCACCTTCCCGGCAAACTTCATGATGGTCGCAGCGATGAATCCCTGCCCTTGCGGCTATTATGGCGACCCAGTTAAGGAATGCACCTGCTCCCTAAGCATGATCTCTCGCTACCAGAAACGGATCAGCGGCCCGCTCCTCGATCGAATCGACATATTTGTCCAGGTTCCCCGCATCGAGTATGAGAATCTAGCAGACGACCGGCTGGCCGAGGAGTCGGAAAGGGTTCGCTCCAGGGTCGAGGGGGCGCGCGCCATCCAGCGAGCGCGATTTCAGGGGGCCAGGCTTACCTGCAATACGGAGATGACCCCGGTAGAGGTAAGGGAGTTCTGCCAGGTGGAGCCGGAGACGCAGAGCCTGCTTAAGGCAGCGATGAAGCAACTGGTGCTTTCTGCCCGTGCCTTTCACCGCATCCTCAAGCTCGCTCGCACCATTGCCGACCTCGCCGATGCCCCCACCATTAGTGCCAGCCACCTCGCCGAGGCGATTCAGTACCGGCCGAGGAGCCTAGTGCAATAATGCCCAGGAGGAAATACTATGGAATGGAGCACTGTCACAGATTGGCTGCTTTCTCACGGCGTTCGGATTCTCATCATCCTCCTCATCAGCGCTTGCTATCCAGGTATCTCTCGGCTAAAGGCAATGCCCAAGCTTCAGAGCATGCGTTTGGCTCGCTGCTGAAGTATGCTTGCCGTCACTACCTGAGCAGATGATAGCCTTAATAGGATCCAACAAGAGTCCATAAGGTGCAATCGCTATCAAATCAAAGAGGCTGGGTGTTGATAAGAGATACCCAGCCTCTTTTAGATTAGCACAACCTCCCTTTCCAACCTTGTAACTACTTCATGAACGCACACTCGTTCGGCTACCACTACTGCAGGGCTCACCGCCTAATGCTCCACACATTCTAGCGAAATGTTCAGTGCACTACAAAGCCCACATGCATAGCTGATAACACCTCAACCGACTTTGTTCATGGTCAGCCTCGGTGAGTGTTTGGAAATTTGGTTGGAAAAGTTAAAAAAGAGGAGCTAACTGGAAGCCATTGACAGATGGGTCATAATCGTGTATAATATTGTTTCACGAAATAGGCTCGCAATTCGTAGCAACCAGCATGGCCATTTTCGCTGTGCTCCCGCTGAGAAGCAGACCTCTGTAACAGACCTGGGTGCAACCAATCAAGAAACGGCACCTCTCCTGTGTAACACCATCGCATCTAATTAGAATGTCGCTTGACTATCTCTAGGACAAGGCACCTTACACCACTATCTCTTTACTGGTTGTGGCTACCGCCTAAGTTATTCCGTACAGTCTAGGTTTTGTGCTTCGATACAGAATGCTTGGGAGGCATCATTATGAACCGATATCAACGGCTGAGCAGAAGGCTAATCACTACAAGTTCAGTCATTGCCCTGCTGGCAGCGGCAGTCTGCGTCGGATTAAGGAACGATCCCGATTTAGCCCGAGGCATCGCCGAAGCGGAATGGGATAAGACCTTTGGTAGCTCAGATCTAGATGAAGGCGTCTCAGTCCAGCAAACATCGGACGGGAGATATATCATTGCCAGTCACACCGTGTCATTCGGGCAGGACACTATACCTCAAGCCACCAGTGGCTACACCGGATTTTGAGGTTATGGCTTAGGCTTCTAGTGCAGAGAGGGATGAAATGCAGATAGCAGCAGGAACTAAAGTGAAGATAACATTATGGTGGCAATCAAGGGTTGCAGACTTTCTGAACACCCTAAGAGCACATTGGAAGCTGATAGCGATGTTTATCATGCTTATCCTAGCTGATACCGTCACAACCCTCACTGCTGTGAGCTGGGGAGCGACTGAGAGCAACCCTGCACAAGCCCAGCTTATGACTTCGTCACTCGCTTTTGCAAGCGCAGTGAAGTGGCTGTTAGCAATAGATCTTATGCTCCTAACCTGCTTCTTCCGCAAGGTAATGATTCTGAGGATGGTTACATTTGCACTAGGCATTGTAGTTGTTATCAACGTCCTGGCGATTGCCAAGTTTATTGCAACTGGGGAATGGTCAGGTGGAAGCACATCCTGGACAGAGTTCATTCTTTGGATAGCGGTTATAGTGATAGTGGCAGCCCCGATAGCACTACTATCGGACGCAAAGGGGAGAGCTAAAGCGATGCGCATATTGCGAAAGGGTTGGTCGATAGTAAGACGGTAAGCCTCATAACAGGAATCACCGGCCAAGAGAAGCCTACCTAGGTGAGTTAGTCCTGGGTAGAGGCTACCAGGTCTTCGGAATGTACCGGCGCCACAGGGCAGAAGCTATCAAACAGTGCTGTCCGGTTAGGAATCCAAATGTCCATTGACCAGGGTTGACTCCCTCTTGAACAGGCATGTACCTGTAAAAGACACTATGGCGTGAGAGTGTAAGGTCACTAAAGTGGCGCGGTTTCCTTCTCCAATGTCAAAGCTTGCATAACTTGCATAAGGTGATATAATGCCACCTACCCTGGGTGAAGATGGAGAAGATAGGGAGAAGGCAAAAGCATCAGCAGGAGCCAAGTAACGTACTAGGATAGGTGTTGCCCGCTACCGAGGCGAGGGCCTAACTTCGCCCAAGTGAGTTACAAGCGTAAACAAAGGCTCTATTTTGGCGCATTTTGGGTTGTATCGCCGAGGCGATTCAGTACCGGCCGAGAAGCCTGGTACAATAAATAAATCTCCATCCAAGGAGGAAATGTCATGGAATGGAGCACTGTTATCGATTGGCTGCTTTCTCACGGCGTTCGGATTCTCATCATCCTCCTCATTAGCGCTGCTCTATACTTTGCGCTGCGTAGGCTGGTCCCCCATTTTTTACACCTTACTATAAAAAAAAGGAAACGGGGGAAAAAGGCCGAGGAGGAGCTGGAGAAGAGGATAAAAACCCTCTCTCGGGTATTTGTGTTCACCGGATTGATGCTCATCGTAGCGGTGGCCGCTTTTATGATACTTGCTGAATTGGGGATCAACATAACCCCGCTCCTCGCTGGATTCGGCATCGCTGGCATCGCTATTGGCTTCGGCGCCCAGTACCTGATCCGGGACATTATTGGGGGACTGTTTGTCATCCTCGAGAATCAGTACAATGTGGGCGATGTGGTCAGGATGGCCGGCATCGCTGGCATCGTGGAGGAGATAAACTTGCGGCGAACCGTACTCAGGGACCTCGATGGCATAGTGCATTTCATCCCCAACGGGGAGAGCGGGGTAGCCTCGAACTTCACTAGGGAGTGGTCCCGGGTGAACCTGAACATCTCGGTGGCTTATGGCGAAGACCTGGACCACGCCATATCAGTAATTAATCGCGTGTGCGCAGAGATGGCCGAGGAGCCCTACTGGAAGGGGCTGATCTTGAAGATACCTGAGGTGCTCCGGGTAGACAACCTGGGGGATTCGGGGATCGATATCAAGATTCTGGGTGACACCAAGCCCATCAGGCAGTGGGAAACGATGGGTGAAATAAGGAAGCGAATAAAGAAGGCTTTCGACGAGGAAGGGATTGAGATCCCCTGGCCCCATACCAAGGT
>JAUWZB010000070.1 GCA_030615555.1 Dehalococcoidales bacterium | reverse complement strand
ACTCGGTTATGCCGAAGCCGACCCGACAAACGATATCGAGGGAATCGACGCCGCCTACAAGCTCACCATACTTGCCACCCTGGCCTTTCATGCCGAGGTTCGACCCGAGAACGTCTATCGTGAGGGCATTTCCCGCCTCTCCTCCCGCGACTTCCGCTACGCTAAGGAGCTGGGCTACGAGATAAAGCTCCTCGCCATCGCCAAGGAGCGGGATGGCGCCATTGAGGTTCGCGTCCACCCCGTTTTCCTTCCCGAAGACCTCCTCCTGGCAAAGGTGGATGGCGTCTATAATGCCGTTCAGGTGGAGGGCGACCTGGTGGGGCGAGTGCTCTTCTATGGACAGGGGGCAGGCGCCTCGCCCACCTCAAGCGCCGTAATCGCCGATGTGATCGATGTCGCACAGCGGATCAACCGCGGGGTAAGTATCACCCCCACGTTGCGGCTTGACCCCGCAAAGAGGATCAAGCCCATTTCGGAGATCGAGACCCGGTACTATCTCAGGATGAGCACCGTCGATCGCCCCGGGGTGCTGGCCAAAATCTCCAAAATCCTGGGTGACAACCTGATCAGCATCTCCTCGGTGATTCAGAAGGAAAGCGATGTCTCCGCCGATGTGGCGGAGATCGTGCTCATGACCTACCCGGCAAAGGAGCGGGCGATGCAAGAGGCGATGGGGGAGCTCGCGCGCCTCGATGTAATGAAGGAGATCTCGAACTTCGTCCGTGTGGAGGACTGAAAGACTAAAAGGGGGTACAAAGAATGGGTGTTCTTTCCCCTCTGCTGGCGGTAAGGAATATGACGACCTTTCCAAGGATGGGATGGTGCTGATGTTTATACCTGCCAAAAACATCGGTATCGGCAGCGAGGAAAAGCTGGGCATCGGTGTGAACATGTATATGGAAATCGATGGAAACATCGATGAGTATTACGCTCAATTGAAGAATAAGGGCGTTAAAATCGTGGCTGATATAAAGGACGAGCCCTTTGGCATCAGGGCCTTCACCGTCGAGGATATCGATGGATATCAACTGACCTTTAATCAGCGTCTCCAAGACTACTTAAAGGCAAAGTAGCGCTCGAACTTGGTCGGGTTATTACAGATGACACACAATATAGACCGCAACTTACCCTTGTCCACCACTTTCGTGTTAGGAGCAGGCTTCTCAAAATGCGCAGATTTGCCACTTCAGAATGAATTCTCATCTTTGCTAGTCTCAGAAGAATTTAACACAGATATTGATAAAGCAATTACTCAGGCAATCAAGGAATTTCTCCAAGACGTGTTTGGCTGGCGTGAAGGACTTGAACTTCCCTCTTTAGAGGATGTATTCACATGCGTTGACCTCTCCGCAGGAACAGGACACCATTTAGGAATCAAGTACACACCTAAAGTTCTTCGCGCCGTTAGGCGCATGGCGATCTACAGGATTTTTTCTGTTCTGGATCGCCGATTTTCCTACTCCAAAGACATTGAAAAAGTTCTTATGTCATCTTGTAAGCCTATTGATGCAGAATATAGATGTAGCTTTGTGGTACTGAATTGGGACATTGTTCTTGAGAAACATCTGATGCGAGTGAACCCCGATGTTACTATTGACTACTGTTGTCCTTGCTACGATTGGGACAATCCACACACACCACCTAAACAAGCAGGTATTCCTGTATGCAAAATGCATGGCTCTAGCAACTGGGTGTACTGCGATAATTGCAAGTCGCTGTTCTTCCATCTAAGTGAGAAGTTATCACACCGTACAAAGGCTGGTCTCATTAAATCGGATTTCAGGCTTTTTAATGAGAAATTTACTGATAGGCAGTTTGACGCTGCTCTTGGCATCTCTCCTAGCGAACGTGAGTGCAAGTTCTGTAGAAATATGGTGTCTTCACATATTGCAACCTTCAGCTACCGAAAATCGTTTAGAACTCCCGCTTATTCTTCAATATGGTATCATGCAGAAAAACTGCTCGCTGACTCAGACCATTGGGTCTTTATTGGGTACTCACTTCCTGAAGCTGACTACGAGCTTAAACATTTACTGAAGGCAGCTCAACTACGAGTATCACATCGAAAGCCCGCTGAAAAGAAGCGAATTGAAGTCATTGTGCGGGGAGATTTATCAACACGAAATAAATTTGAAAGATTCTTCGGCCCTGAGACAATAGAATTTTATGATGGTGGTCTCTCTGAATACGTATCGAGATTACGTGAATGAGAGAATCCGCCTCACTCTGTTAACAAATGTTATGCAGTACACTATGCTCGCCCAAATGCTTTGACTACGCAACGGACGCAATATACCATATAGCAAGAGAGGAAACTTAATATATGAAACAAGGCGTTCTAGAGAAGTACCGCGAATTTCTCCCCATCACCCCTCACACCCCCATCATCACCCTGGGCGAGGGGGATACCCCCCTGGTTCAGTCGCGCAAGATCGAGAAGGAGCTCGGCTGTGAGCTCTATTTTAAGCTTGAGGGGTGCAACCCCACCGGCTCCTTCAAGGACCGCGGGATGGTGGTGGCCGTGGCCAAGGCGGTGGAGGAGGGAAGCAAAGCAATTATCTGCGCCTCCACAGGGAACACCAGCGCCTCAGCGGCCGCCTTCGGGGCGAGGTTCGGGCTTGAGACCATCGTCATCATCCCCGAGGGAAGGATCGCCCAGGGGAAGCTGGCTCAGGCCCTGATCTACGGGGCGAGGATCATCGCCATCGATGGCAACTTCGACCAGGCGCTAAATATTGTGCGCACCCTGACCGAGAAGTACCCCGTCACTGTCGTCAACTCCATTAACCCCAACCGCATCCAGGGGCAGAAGACCGCCGCCTTTGAGATCGTCGATGCTCTGGGCGATGCCCCGGACTACCTCTTCATCCCGGTGGGCAATGCCGGTAACATCACCGCCTACTGGAAGGGGTTTGTCGAGTATCATCAGGCAGGCCGGTCTACCAAAAAGCCCAGGATGATGGGATTCCAGGCTGAGGGGGCGTCCCCGATTGTTCAAGGGAGGGTCTTTGAGCACCCAGAGACGGTAGCCTCGGCGATCAGGATCGGCAATCCGGCAAGCTGGCAGGAGGCGATCGCTGCCAGGGATGAATCAGGGGGTCTCATCGACTCGGTCACCGATGAAGAGATCCTCTCCGCCTATCGCCTGCTCGCTCAGGATGAGGGCATCTTCGGCGAGCCAGCGTCTGCCGCCTCCGTGGCCGGTCTATTAAAGATGGCGCGAGAGGGTATCAGCCTGAAGGACAAAACAGTGGTCTGCATCATCACCGGCGCCGGGCTGAAGGACCCAGACACGGCGATCGAATGCGCCCAGCCTCCTGTTGCGCTTCCTGTTGACATCGACGCTATTGAGCGAGCCCTGGACTTGGGTTAACGCGATGTCTTATGCTAAGGTAATCATAAATCCTTTGGCTAGGGGTGGGTCCACGGGAAAAAAATGGCCCCAGATCAGCGAGCTACTTAAGGATGCTGGCCTCTCCTTCGACCACGATTTCACTGAAGGAGTGGGACATGGCACTGAGCTTGCCAGGGAGGCGGTTGATAAAGGTTATGAGCTTGTCATCACTGTAGGTGGCGATGGCACGGTGAACGAGGTGATCAATGGCCTGGTCGATGAGGGGGGCAAGTGCAGAGCCACTCTGGGCATCATCAGCACCGGGACGGGTGGTGACCTGGTTCGAACCTTGGGTATCCCTCGGGATTATGTTCAAGCGTGTCATCTCTTTTCTAACTTCAAAAGGGTCACTATCGATCTCGGTGCTGTAGAGTTTGTGAGGGGTAATGAAACGGTGCAACGCCTTTTCCTTAATACCGCGGGCCTGGGCTTTGATGCCGCCGTGGTCGAAGGCACGAGCAGGCGTCTTAAGATTATTAGGGGCACAGTCCCCTATGTAGTGGGTTTGTTGACCACCATGGTTACCTACCGTAACAAGGAAGTGGTTTTGAGCATCGATGGAGCAAAGCAGGAGGGGAGGGTGCTATTTATCGTGGTTAACAATGGGCGCTACTTTGGCGGTGGGATGAAGGTCGCCCCTGATGCTGACCTCTGCGATGGGCTTCTTGATGTAGTGATTGGGGGAGATGCAGGAAAAATAGATGTGCTACGGACATTGCCTCGAATCTATAGAGGAACCCATATCACCCACCCCAAGATCAAGTTGTATCAGGCGAAGAGCATCCAGGTGGAATCAACGGAGCGGTTGCTCCTTCAACTGGATGGCGAGCTTGTGGGTAAAGCGCCGGCCAGCTTTCGGGTAGTTCCCGCTGCCCTGACTGTGGCAATATAGCTCGAAAAAAGGAGGTTTCTATGGCTAAAGTAAGCATGGCAGGTGTAGGAGAGTTTTGTCACCATTACCCAAGGGTGGCCACCATAGTTACCGTTCATGCCAAGGGAAAGGACAATGCCATGGCCGCAGCATGGCACTCCGCCATTTCCATTAATCCTCCCATCTATGGGGTCTCCATCTCCCCGAGGAGGTTCACCCTGGAGCTGATCCTGGAGGCTAAGGAGTTTGGGGTGAACTTCATGCCCACGGAGCAGGCGGAGCTCATCGCTTCGGTGGGTGGCAGCTCGGGCAGGGAGGGGGACAAGTTCCAGAGGTTTGGGATCGTAAAGGAGAAGCCGCTGAAGACATCGGTGCCCATCTTGAAGGATGCCTACGCCTGTTACGAGTGCCGGCTGATGGATCATAAAACCTATGGCGATCATGTGTGGGTTGTTGGCGAGATACTGGCTTCTCATTTTGAGAAGGAGCTATTTACCGGGAAGCAGGTGCTCAATCTAGAGCGCGTCTCCCCCGCCCTGTACCTTGGGGCGGAGCTTTATACCATTCCGGCAAAGGATACCATCAGACACCTGGACCGCAAGGTCTACGGGAAACGCTGAAAGGAGGGCCATTGGTCGACGAGCGCAAGATTGAGAAGGCAGTGCTCTCCATAATCGAAGCGATCGGTGAAGACCCGAAGCGGGAGGGCTTATTAGGGACCCCAAGGCGCATCGCCGAGATGTATACCGAGCTTTTCATGGGGCTCAGCATAGACCCCGGGGAGGAGCTTGCCGTCGGCTTTGAGGTGGGGCACCACGAGATGGTGATCCTTAAGGACATCCC
>JAUWZB010000127.1 GCA_030615555.1 Dehalococcoidales bacterium | reverse complement strand
AACACGATGTGCTCATCGTCCAGCACATGGGTGCTGCCCTTGGCGCCAATGTTGGGCACCCCATCGGGGCTAGCGGTGGCGATAAACGCCTGTTGATTGGCAACTAGAGCCTTCATCTCCTCGGTTAACTTCGCCATTTTGACCCTCCTTTCCTCTGACTTTATTACCTTGATTGAATTATATGCTATCCTAACCTCGCCATAAACGGCGTTACTTAAGAAAGTCTAGCAACAATTGGTTGAACTCGTCCGGTTTTTCTCTCGGGGGCACATGGCCGCATTTGGGGAAAATGTGGAGTTGGGAGTTTTTAATCAATTCGTGGGCAGTGTGGGCATGAGCCAGCGGGTAGGCATCATCATTTTGCCCATAAATGATTAGGGTTGGCATTGCAATCTCATGAAGTCGATCGCGGAAATTGATTCGCTGGCCGCCAAAACCAAAAAAGTTTTTCCAGAGATTTACACGTACATCCAATGCCAAACTTTGCAATTCGTATTGCTTATTTAGCAAATCGTCGGTAATGACCTTGGGGTCATAGACCCTCCTCTCCAGATCTCTGCGAAAGCGATTCTTATCTGGATTATCCCAGCGCTTGAGGAATGCAGAAGGTAAAAGGGGCGTCAGCCTTGCTAAAAGCCGCATTATACCCGCACCGACTTCCTTGCCCAGACCGCAACTGGCGACAAGAACCAGTTTTTCAACCCTCTGCGGGGATTCCAAGGCTACTCCTAGGGTGGTTCCGCCGCCCATACAAAGGCCAACCAGGCTCACCTGCTCCAGCCCCAGGGTATCCATGAAGCGCCGTACAAAGTCTGCAAAGTAAGGGATCGTATAATCAACCTTAGGCTTATCGCTATACCCAAATCCAACCAGATCCAGGGCATACACCCGATGCCGCTTGGAGAGGGGGCCAATATTCAGCTCCCAGTCGAGGACACCAGGACCGCCGCCATGAATCAAGATAATAGGCTTCCCCTTTCCTGCCACCAAATAATGGGTATTAATCTCCCCTACCTTGACGTATTTGCTCTCGACCAATTCCCACCTCCTTTTGTTTCCCCTTGCTAGATTATAACGAGTAATCTACTAAAGCTCAACATATCTCTTGATGCTGGGGTGCCTTTGTGGTAAATTTCGGAGTGATGCTGTAAAGCACAGGTCGATAGTGAATCTGGAAGAAGATCGCGAAAAGCTGATTGAACACCTGCGTTACGAGATCGAGGATGAGCAGGTGCTCAACGCGATGGCGCAGGTGCGCCGGGAGCTTTTCGTGCCCAGCTCAAGTCGCCGCTTCGCCTATGAGGATCGACCATTGCCTATCGGGGAGGGTCAAACGATCTCCCAGCCCTTCATCGTGGCCCTGATGACCCAGGCACTGGAGCTTACGGGGACGGAGAAGGTTCTGGAGCTAGGCACGGGGAGCGGCTATCAGGCGGCGATCCTTGCCGAGCTGGTGCGCCAGGTAATCACTGTGGAACGACTGCAAAAGCTTGCCCGGACAGCGAGGCGCACCCTGGAGACGCTGGGCTATACTAATGTAGAGGTCCACCTTGCCACAAGAACCCTGGGCTGGCCCGCTGAGGCACCCTATGACGCTATCATGGTGACCGCCGCTGCGCCACAGATTCCCCAGATGCTTCTCGATCAACTCATTGTGGGCGGTCGGCTAGTGATCCCGGTGGGCTCCCGCTGGGAGCAGGACCTCTTGCAGGTGATCAAGCAGCAGGAGGGGACGACCGTCAAGAATTTGACCCCTTGCCGCTTTGTCCCCCTCATCGGGGACGAAGCCTGGAACGAGGAGTAGGGATCTGTCCACGCCCCTTAATTGCTCTTTTTCCCCTTGAGCCGATCGATGAGTTCGGAGGCTTCCTGCTTGGTGAGCTCGGCAGGGAGCTGGCCGTAGGCTTTTCTGGTATGCTCGTTCATCCGTTCCTCGCTAAGGCCATGCTCCTCATGGGCGATCGTATAAATTGCCTTAACCTGCGCCGCTGTGGCCAGGGAACGCTTCACCGGGGCGTCCACGGGCTTATCATGGAAGTCGAAGTCGCTGCAGAACTGCGTGCCATAGCCTAATGCAGCACAAGCGCGGCCCAGCGCCTTTGTCTCCGCCTTCTCGATATAGTCGCCAAAGTCACTCACCGTCTCGCTGCCCCAACCGGTGGCCTCCCCTCCGTCGGGGAGGGTGATCCGCGCCTTGAAAAGGGCCATGCCCCCTTCGTGCTTCTCAAGCTCAGTGACAATCACCGCATCGGGGTGCTCAGTGCGCAGCCACAAGAGCCGCCACTTTACCTCTAGGTAATCCCTCCCATTTAACTTCGTCAGATACCTGCTCGCCCTGAAGGTTTTTTCACTCATTTTGCTACTCCTTGTGGAACATATGTTCTATTTTAAGTCCCTTTGTTACAATTGTCAATAGTTTTTAAGCCCGGCTTTTTAGAGCGAAAAATCTTGCCTCAGTCTGAAAAGATTGCTATACTAACGAAGAGATGGATTACGAAACGATCATCGGGCTTGAGGTCCATGCTCAGCTACTCACCAGGAGCAAGATGTTCTGCTCCTGTAGTACTGACTATGTAAACGCTGCCCCTAATACCCATGTATGCCCGGTTTGCCTGGGGATGCCCGGTGTCCTCCCCGTCATCAACCAGCAGGCGCTGGAGTATGCGGTGATGACCGCCCTGGCCCTAAACTGCACCATCCCTGAATATACTAAGTTCGACCGAAAGAACTACCCCTACCCTGACCTTATGAAAGGCTATCAAATCTCCCAATATGAT
>JAUWZB010000124.1 GCA_030615555.1 Dehalococcoidales bacterium | reverse complement strand
GGAGCTCGGCTATGAGGAGATGCTGGAGCTTGCCAGCTACGGGGCGAAGGTGCTTCATCCCCGCGCGGTGGAGCTGGGGGAGCTTTTTAATATACCGATCCTGGTGGCTTCCAGTTTCACTGAAGGTCCAGGAACCCTAATTCATGGAGGCGTTGCTATGGAAGTGCGAAACAAGGTGAGAGGCATTGTTCACGACCTCAATGTAGCCAAGGTCACTGTCCTTGGCGTCCCTGACCAGCCTGGGATCGCCACCGCCATCTTTGAGCCCCTGGTCAAGGAGAATATCAATGTGGATACCATCGTCCAGAACGCTAGTGTGGAGCGGGTAACTGACCTGACCTTCACCGTGGCCAAAAGCGACCTGGATAAGGCAATGCGAGTGGTGGAGCCAGTAGCGAAATCCATTGGCGCCAGGGGCTGCGTTGCCGATGCCAAACTGGGCAAGGTGAGCATCGTGGGCACGGGGATGCAGAACTCGCCAGGCTATGCGGCCAGGATGTTCCACGCCATTTACGAGGAGGGAATAAATATCGAGCTGATCACCACATCGGAGATTCGGATTACCTGCATCATCGACGAGGCCAGGGTTGAGGATGCCATCATCGCCCTCCATCGGGCCTTCGAACTGGAGAAAGGGGAAGATGTGATTTAGCGAGTGCCCTTAATTGCTTCGCGGCCCCCTTGCTACGCTCAGGGCTTCGGTTCGCAATGACACAGCAGGCTTAGAATAACAAACGACAGCGTTGCTAAATGACCCTAATGCCTCTTGACAACTGGGGAAACACCCTTATAATGATGCGGATGAAGTGAGCGGTGGTGACTAATGCATTATCAGGCAGGAGAAGCGAGGCTAAGAAGGCGGCGCACTAAAGAGGCTATTGTTTTAGCAATGCAAGGTCGTTGGGAGGAGGCGATCACCACCAACAGGAGCATAATCGAGGTCTTCCCCAATGATATTAATGCCTATAATCGGCTAGGCAAGGCGTTGACGGAGCTAGATCAGTATACTCAGGCGAGGGAAGCCTATAGCCGAGCCCTGGAAATCGACCCCAAGAATAGCATCGCCAGAAGAAATCTTCGGCGACTCTCTCTACTAAAGGAAGCGCAACGGGCGCCAGGAGAGGGGCACCAGAGGGTTATCCCCCAGCTTTTCATCGAGGAGACGGGCAGGGCTGGGGTGGCTAGTCTCGAGCAACTGGCCCCACGAGAAGTGCTCGCTAAGATGGCCGCCGGTGACCCGGTTTACTTGAGACCGAAGGGACACGGTCTCATTGTGGAGAATAACCATAGTGAGTATCTGGGGCAGGTTGAGTCAAAGATTGGGGTGCGCCTCGCCAAGCTAATTGAGGGGGGCAACCGCTACACTGCAGCGATCGCAAGTTCAGCGGATAGCGAGTTAAAGGTGATCATCATGGAGGTATTCCAGCACCCCAGCCAAGCAGGACGCCCCTCCTTCCCTGCTAAGAGTTATGACGGTTTCCGTTCTTATGTCAAAGGGAGTATCTTAAAATACGAGCTAGGGGAAGATGAGGAGGTTTTGGACGAAAGCGGTTATCCTATTGAGTTGGAAGAGGATGCAGAGGCCTTGCCTGAAGGCATGTCCCTGATAGCCGAGAATGAGGACGAGAATAGCCCCGAGGAGGAATCCTAAGGCAGCGCGGGTCCTTTACCTTTACGCCTGCTTCTTCACCCCCTTCATAAAATCACCCCTTGATCTCCCAGATGGATGAGTGACACCCTATTATTATTTCGTTTTCTGTAAGGGAGCAAAGGGCTTTTCTTTACATCCCTTTGACGAGCTCAGCGAAGCGTGATATTCTTTTGAGAAGTAAATATCTAGGCATAGGGAGTTTGATGGATATCGGAGTAGTTAAGCCAATAGACATCGAAGAGGAGATGAAGAGCTCATATCTGGACTATGCTATGAGCGTTATCGTCTCCCGTGCCCTGCCCGATGTGCGCGATGGGTTAAAGCCAGTGCAACGACGGATCCTCTATGCCACGGGAGAATTGGGGCTCACGCACGCCAGTGCCCACAAGAAGAGCGCTCGCATCGTTGGCGAGGTGCTGGGTAAATACCACCCCCATGGCGATGCCCCGGTCTATGAAGCTATGGTGCGAATGGCGCAGGATTTCTCCATGAGGTATGTGCTCATCGATGGGCAGGGGAATTTTGGCAGCGTGGATAACGACCCCCCGGCGGCGATGCGCTATACTGAGGCTCGCCTCTCCCAGATCGCTCAGGAGATGCTCCTTGACATCGAGAAGGAGACGGTCGAGCTGGCGCCCAATTTCGATGGCACCCTAAAGGAGCCCACTGTGCTTCCCTCAAGGCTCCCCAATCTACTTATAAATGGTGCCTCAGGGATCGCGGTGGGTATGGCCACCAACATCCCCCCGCACAATCTCGGTGAGCTCTCAGATGCTATTTGCCATCTCATCGAAAACCCTGAGGCGCTGGTGGACGAGCTCACCGATTTCATTCGGGGCCCTGATTTCCCTACTGCGGGCATTATTTTCGGTCGCGAGGGGATCAAAAATGCCTATGCCACAGGTAAGGGTAGGATCGTGGTCAGGGCGAGAGCTGATATTGAGGAGCTCGCTAAGGGACGCCATCAGATAGTGGTCACCGAGCTTCCCTACCAGGTAAACAAGGCAGCGTTGGTAGGGCGGATCGCCGATCTGGTCAAGGTGAAAAGGATCGAAGGGATCGCTGAGCTGCGCGATGAATCGGACAGGCAGGGGATACGCGTCGTTATCGAGCTGAGGAAGGATGCCCAACCGGAGCAGGTCTTAAACAACCTCTTTAAGCATACGGCGATGCAGTCAGCCTTCTTCGTCAACATGCTGGCCCTG
>JAUWZB010000032.1 GCA_030615555.1 Dehalococcoidales bacterium | reverse complement strand
TCGCTCCATAGGCTATAATCGATATAACATTTAGAGGGATTTTATGCTTAGGACTCATAGTTGCGGTGAGCTAAACACGAAGCATATTGGTGAGCGAGTGACCCTTGCCGGCTGGGTGCATCGGCGGCGGGACCATGGCGGACTGGTGTTCATCGACCTGAGGGATCGCGCTGGCCTGGTGCAGGTGGTGTTCAATCCTGAGGTATCGGGGGAGGTACACGAGATCGCCACCAGACTGCGACATGAGTATGTATTGCAGGTCAGCGGTGATGTAGCGAAGCGCCCCCCGGGGACAGAGAACCCAAATCTCCCCACCGGTGAGGTCGAGGTCATCGCCCAGCAGGCCCGGCTCCTCAACCCGGCAAAGACGCCGCCCTTTTCCCTCAATGAGGATATCGAGGTGGACGAAGAGCTCCGTCTTCGCTACCGTTACCTCGACCTGCGCCGCTCCAGGATGCAGGAGAACATCCTGCTGCGCCATCGGGTGATCAAGTTCATGCGCGATTTCCTGGATGAGCGGGGCTTTATCGAGATCGAGACCCCGATCATGATCAAGAGCACCCCCGAAGGGGCACGGGACTATCTGGTGCCCAGCCGAGTTCATCCCGGCAAGTTCTATGCCCTGCCCCAGTCCCCGCAGCAGCTAAAGCAACTGCTGATGGTGGCCGGCTTTGAGAAGTATTTCCAGATCGCCAGGTGCTTCCGCGATGAGGACCTGCGTGCCGACCGCCAGCCAGAGTTCACCCAGCTCGACCTGGAGATGAGCTTTGTCGACGAGGAGGACATCCTCGTTCTCATGGAAGAGCTGTTTACCTCACTGGTGGAAAATGTCAAACCTACGATGCGAGTTTTACAGCCCTTCCCCCGCCTCACCTATCGCGATACCATGGAGCGCTATGGCACGGACAAGCCTGACCTGCGCTACGGTATGGAGATTAGGGACTTCTCAGACATCGCAGCACGTTCCGAGTCCACCGTGTTTCGCTCTGCCCTCGATGCGGGAGGGATAGTGAGGGGGATATGTGCCCCGGGCTGTGGCCATTACTCCCGTCGCCAGCTCGATGAGCTGACCGAGTTCGTAAAGGATTATGGGGCAAAGGGTCTGATCACTCTGCCCGTTGGGGGGGAGCATACGACTTCCGTTCTCGACAAGTTCCTCACCGATGAGCAGCGCGAGGAGATAGCGCGGCGCTTTGAGGCGGCGGAGGGGGCCCTCCTCCTCATCGTTGCTGGGGAGACGACAGTGGTCGAGGGAGCGCTGGGGGCACTGCGCCAGGAGATGGCTCGTCGCCTGGGGCTTCTAGACCCCAACCTTCTTGTCTTCTGCTTCATCCTCGATTATCCCCTGCTGGAGAAGGGCGAGGGTGGCAGGTGGGAGCCGATGCATCACCCGTTCACGGCACCGAAGGATGAGGATATTCCCCTCCTGGACAGCGCCCCGGAGAGGGTGCACGCCAAGCACTATGATCTGGTGTGCAACGGGTGCGAGCTTTCCAGCGGCAGCATCAGGATCCATACGCGCAAGCTTCAGGAGAAGATTTTCAAGCTGTTAGGGTATAGCGAGGAGGAGGTCAAGCGGCGGTTCGGGCACCTCCTTGAGGCCTTTGAATATGGTGCCCCGCCCCATGGCGGCATCGCCCCGGGGATCGATCGGGTGGTGATGCTCCTTGCCGGTGAGGAGAGCATCAGGGATGTGATCCCCTTCCCCAAGAACAAGAGCGCCATGGATGTGATGTTCGATTCCCCCTCCGAGGTATCTGAGGAGCAGCTCAAGGAGCTTCACCTCAAATTGAAGCTTGACTAGAGGACCTCTTAATTAAGCCGGGATCTGGAAGCCATGGCCTAGGGGTCAGTCAGGGGGTCCTTCGATCTATCTCACAAGCAGCCGGACCACCGGCTTGAACTGGATTTCCTCGGTCCCGGTTACCACTATTGATTCGGCAGCGTCAAAGTCGATGGTCAGAGTAGTCGTCCCGCCGCTCACCACCTCGAAGGGCCTGACAAGCTTGAGCCATTCGCTGGGGACACTCGCCCCTCGTGGCTCGCCATCCATAGTCACATTGACGCTGACGATGTGCATCCGCAGCTGGGTGTAGTTCCCCGCTGCCACCGACGGTTGATATCCCAAGACCGTCTCATTGCCCACAAGTTGGCACAGGTCGAAGGTGACATTGCTAGTAACATTGTCGTTGACCACTATCGGTATCGTTTCCCAGCCGCTTTCATTCCCGGCCTGTGCCCAGTGGATCTGGATCTGGTCAATCGTAACATTTACGCTCGTTATGTTGCCAGGTGGCGCATCGGTAACACGGACTTCAACTGCGCCTGTAGCCGTCACACAGGCAAAGAAAATAGCACACGCTGGCACTATAAGAGCCACAACCACTATTATGCCAAGCACCTTCTTCACGCTATCGCCCCTTTCTGCAAGAATTAACCCCCGTCTCAGCGCCCCTGGTATTCTACCTTGCACCTCTTAACATGTCAAGTTAGCTAGAGTGGCTTGCTAAACCCTGGCATCTAGGCTAAAATTGATTATTCCCAGAAGAATGGTTATTCTTGGCGGTAGTTTTCTCCTCAAAGGAGACGTTTATTACTAGGAAAATTGCCCTGGTGGTAGTGGTCTTTTTATTAGCTGCCCTCAGCTGCCGTGGGTTGCCTGGGGGTGAAGGGCTAACCCTCTTTGGTGCCGCGCCCTCCACCCTAGACCCCGCCTGTTGTACGGACGCGACCTCGGCAAGCTATATTGTGGAGATCTTCAGCGGGCTGGCCACCCTCGATAGGGACCTTGAGGTCATTCCTGATATTGCGGAGCGCTGGGAGGTTAGCGCCGATAATGTGACCTACACCTTTCACCTTCGCGAAGAGGTGAGATTCCATAACGGCAGGGAGGTTAAGGCGAGCGATTTTAAGTATTCTATAGAACGTGCCGCTGACCCTGAGACCGCCTCCCCAGTGGCGGAGGCCTATCTTGGTGACATCGTTGGCGTGAAGGAGAAGCTGAGGGGCGAGGCAGACGAGGTCAGCGGGGTCAGGGTAGTGGACGAAAAAACCCTTCAGATTACCATCGACGCCCCCAAGGCCTACTTCCTCGCTAAGCTGACCCATCCCACCGCCTTTGTGGTGGACGAGGAGAATGTGGGGTCGGGGGCCGACTGGTGGCAGCACCCCAATGGGACGGGGCCCTTCAAGCTTGGAGAGTGGCGAGAGGAAAAGTGGATCGTTCTGGAGCGGAATGAGTATTTTTACCGAGAGAAGGCCAAGCTGGAGAGAGTGACCTTCATCCTCCGCGGCAACCCAATGATGATGTATGAGAATGATGAGATCGATATAACTCAGGTGGGCACTGCCAACATCGAAAGGGTGCTCGACCCCACGAACCCCCTGAACGAGGAGCTGGTGATTGCCCCTGAGCTTTCCGTTTATTATATCGGCTTCAACACCACCATGCCCCCCTTTGATGATGCTAAGGTGCGTCAGGCCTTCTGCCATGTCGTGGATAAAGATAAGATCATCGAGATATTGCTGAAAGAAATCGTCTCGCCTGCGGCCGGCATCCTTCCCCCGGGCATGCCGGGCTATAGTGAGAAACTGGAGGGCCTGAGCTACGATGTGGCGAGTGCCCAGCAGCTTATCGCTGAGTCAAGCTATAGTGATGGCCTGCCGCCCATCGTCCTCTCTGTGTCCGGCGGTTGTGCCGGAGTGTCCTCCGTGGATATTGCGATCGCATCGATGTGGCAGGAGAATCTGGGGGTGGAAGTGGAAATTCAATCGGTGGAGTGGGAGACCTTTCTCGATGAAGCGAGGGAGGGGAGGTATCAGGCGTTTCAGATTGGCTGGGTCGCCGATTACCCCGATGCCGAAAATTTCCTGGACCTACTGTTTCACAGCGAGAGCGTGGAGAACCATACCGCCTACCGCAATCCTGAGGTGGACGAGTTGCTGGAGATGGCGCGCGTGGAAAGCGATCTCGATGCCAGGCTGGAAATTTATCAAGCGGTGGAGGAGACCATCGTCGCTGATGCCCCCTGGCTCCCTCTCTGGTTTGGCCAAAGCTACTACCTGGTCAAGCCCGAGGTGAAAGGCTTCTCCCCGGCGCCTATGGTCATCCCCGTGCTTCAGGGTGTATGGCTCGAGAGGTAAGCTTCTGATTTTGTTCAGATAGATGGGTGACACTTGGGATCGTGGATTTCGCTTCACTTGTCATTGTGACCCCTCCGCTTTGCGAGAGTCCGATTTATCGGACGATTTATCGGGGAAAGCAATCCCGTGTGAGAGAATAAATTCTCCCTCCCCTGGGGGGAGGGAGTTAGAGGGAGGGGGATTTCACCTTCACCTTCACCTTCACCCTCACCCTGGCCCTCTCCCTTGAAGGGAGAGGGAATGAGGAAACAACTACGAGATTGCTTCGCTTTAGCTCGCAATGACAGGGACAATAGGAAAAGGTGAGGTGTCACTGATCATGTGAACGAGTACACTTTCTTGGACGGGTGCTCTTTTTCATGCTATAATAGGGCACAATGAAAGTATCGACGGAGCGAATTGAAAATAGCCAGATGGTGCTTGAGGTTGAGGCGGAGCCTGAGGAGATGGTGCGCTCTCTGGATGAGGCCTATCACCGTTTGGTGATGCGGGCCGAGGTCCCTGGCTTTCGCCGGGGGAAAGCGCCTCGGGAGATGTTGGAGCGCCACATCGGCAGGGAGGCACTCCTTGAGGAGGCACTGGAGCGCCTGGTCCCCCAGCTCCTGAACCGAGCCATCGCGGAGCAAGGGATAGAGGCCATCGCTCCGCCTGAGGTCGAGATCACGCAAACCGACCCTGTGACTTTTAATGCCACCGTCCCGGTGCATCCCACCGTGGAGCTGGGAAACTATCGGGAGCTCAGTATCGTTCCGGAGCCTGTTGCGGTCGCTGAGGAGGAGGTAAATAAGGTTATCGAGCAGGTTCGTTACCAGCATGCCCCCTGGGAGCCAGTGGCACGCCCCATTAGATTTGGCGACCTGGTGACCATCGATGTAGTGGGTAGTGTGGAGGGGAAGCCTCTGTTGGATAGAAATGACATGCAATTCCAGGTGCTCCAGGATTTGCCCTTCCCCGTGCCCGGGTTTGCGGAAAAACTGGAGGGACTGGAGAAGGGGCAGGATAAGGAGTTCAGTATTTCCCTTCCCGCTGACTACGGGGCGAGCGAGCTTGCCGGAAAGGAGTGCCTCTTCAAGGTGCGGGTCAGTGAGATCAAGGAGAAGAAACTCCCTGAGCTCAATGATGAATTCGCTAAAAGCATTGGCGAGGGCTTCGAAACCCTCGATTCGCTCACGGAGCGCGTCGTCTCAAATCTCCGGCTTATGTCTGAGGAGGGAGCTAGGAGACGCTATGAGGAGAAGGTGATCGATGCAGTGGTGGAGCCTTCCAGTGTGGAGTTCCCGCCCATTTTGGTGGAGCATGAGATTGACCGACTCATCGCGGCACAGGAAAGGGAGCTAAGGGAAAGCAAGATAAGCCTGGAGGACTACCTCAGGACTAGGAGGAAGAGCAAGGAGGAGCTGAGGGAGGAGCTTCGGCCCCTGGCCAGCAGGCAGGTCGCTCGATCTCTCGTGCTCACCAAGGTGGCTGAAGCGGAGGAGATCGCGGTAACTGATGAGGAGATCGATGGGGAGGTGGAGACGATGGCTCAGGGGGCGGGTGAGCAGGGGGAGGAGCTGAGGAAGTTTTTCAATTCCCCGGCGGCCCGTCAGTCTCTGGAGAAGGCGCTCGTTACCAGAAAAACGGTTAAGCGGCTGGTGGAGATCGCCTCAGGTGAGGCTCAATCTACATAAGAGAAAGGGGGAGGAGAATGGAACCAAAAGGGATAATACCTTTCGTGACGGAGATAAGTGCTCGAGGGGAGCGCACTTTGGATATATACTCGCTGCTCCTCAAGGAGCGGATAATCTTTCTGGGCCTGCCCATCAGCGACCAGATAGCGAACCTCGTCGTCGCCCAGCTTCTCTATCTGGAGCGGGAGGACCCGGAGAAGGATATCAGCCTCTATATCCACTGCCCTGGCGGGCTGATCAGCTCTGGTCTTGCCATCTACGATACGATGCAGCTCATCCGCTGTAATGTCTCCACTATTTGCGTCGGCCTGGCGGCAAGTATGGGAACCCTTCTCTTGTGTGCTGGGACTAAGGGGAAGCGCTATGCCCTTCCCAACGCAACGATCCACATGCACCAGCCGGTAGGTGGTGCCCAGGGGCAGGCCGCGGACATAGCGATCGCTGCTAAGGAGATCATCAGGATGCAGGAGAAGCTTCGCACGATTATCGCTAAGCATACCGGTCAGTCTTATGATAAGGTCGCCAGGGACACCGACCGTGATTTCTATCTGAGCGCAGAGCAGGCGGTGGAATACGGGCTGGTGGACGAGATTCTGACCAAGGAAGAGGTTAAGGCTTAATAATCCTGGAAGAGCGCTCTTGGCATGGACCGCCACTTCCAAAGGTTAATAAAAGGGGGGTTATATGCCAGCGATAATCTATGAGAAGAAAGGCCACATTGGCTATTTCACCATAAATCGCCCCGAGGCAATGAATGCCTTTGATTTTGCGACCATTCGGGCATTCAGCGAGGCCACGATAAAATTCCGCGACGACCCTGAAGCCTGGGTAGCTATTATCACCGGGGCTGGTGATAAGGCGTTCTCAGCCGGTTTCGATCTTAAGGAGCTCATTCCCGGGCAGGACAAACTACCATCTCCGGCTAGCGGGCCACCGGTTATCCAGAGGGGGCTCGATATTTGGAAACCCTTTATTGCAGCCATCAATGGTGTGGCCATGGGTGGAGGGCTCGAGCTGGCGCTTGCCTGTGACCTGAGGATCGCCGCCGAAAGTGCCACCTTTAGCGTTCCTGAGGTTAAGTGGAATCTGATTCCAGGCTGGGGAGGCACCCAGAGGCTGCCGCGGATGATACCAAGGGCTAAGGCTGCTGAGATGCTGCTCACCGGTGATCGCATCGATGCCAACGAGGCCTACCGCCTGGGGCTGGTCAATAAAGTGGTTCCCTCCTCTGAACTCATGCCTGCGGCCGAGGCCCTGGCCAACAGGATCGCGAAGAACGGTCCCCTTGCGGTCAGGGCAGCTAAGGAGGCCATGATAAGGGGCACCAGCATGACCCTTGATGAAGGTATGCAACTGGAGCTAAGCCTTGTGGATTCACTCCTGGACACTGAGGATGCTAAAGAGGGCCCGAAGGCCTTTGCCGAAAAGAGGAAGCCAGAGTTCAAGGGAAGATAGCTTATTTTACCATTTCGACATCATATCTTCCCAGAAAGCATAAATGCCTTTTCCATGCCGCCCGCCGGTATACCCTGCCCTTACCATCATCCGAATAAGGGGATGTAGATGTCCTTTCTCTGGCCCCATCTCCCGTATGGCGTCTTCCTCCGAAATGGCGTAGGTTCCCCAGGCGCCGCTGAAATCTCCCAGTTCTAGGGGGCCCATAGGCAGGTTGTATCCGAGCTTAATCGCCTTGTCGATATCCTCGGGAGAGGCGACCCGCTCCCAGAGCATTTGTATAGCCTCCATCCTCAGCGCCCGATAGGCCCTGTTGGCTATGAAGCCAAAGCTAAAGTCCTTGCAGACCACGGGCTCTTTGCCCAGCTTCTTGGCGAGGGCACAGCTCAGATTCACCGTTTCATCGGAGGTCAGCGTGCCCCTGACCACCTCCACCAACTTCATCACCCCCACCGGGTTGGAGAAATGCATGCCCAGTACCTTGGCGGGCCTGTTGGTGGCGCTGGCCATCTCCGTTATGTTCAGTTGAGAGGAGTTCGAGGCGAGAATCGCGTGCGCGGGAGCACCTTCATCAAGCTTCTTGAAAACCTCCCTCTTAATATCCAGATTCTCAGCCACGGACTCTATCACGTAATCCGCATTCTCTACTGCCTCGGCAATGTTGGTCGTTCCCTTAATTCTGCCCCGTATCTCGTCCATCTGGTCCGGGGACATTTTGCCCTTGTCGACGAAGAATTTCTTGAGCCTCTCTTCGATTCCATCAAGCCCTCTCTTCACCGTTTCATCCCTGCGCGACCACATCATAACAGGGTACTCTCCGACACTTGAAAGAAGCTCCGCTATCTGTGAGCCCAT
>JAUWZB010000092.1 GCA_030615555.1 Dehalococcoidales bacterium | reverse complement strand
TGCTAGACAGCTCACCGAGGCTTTTCGCAGTCTGGCCGCGCCCTTCATCGGCCCTTGACGCCAAGGCATCCACCATGCGCCCTTAATCGCTTGACCTACACTAACAGGTGGGCATAACTATATTCAATTTTTAAGGTGCTTTACACAATAAGAGACGGCTCGATGTAAGCCGTCTCTTAGTTTACATCAGCCTTTAACTTAAGTCAACTATTCAGTTTTCCCTCGCGTCCTCATTACTTTAATTATATTACCACACTTAATCTTAGTCTGTCAATACCTTGTACTCGTTCCGGTGAATAGTGGCACATCACCACCTTTCTTTGGGTTTCTTTCCACTGCTCCAGAAACTTAAGCGGGGTCAGGTAGCCCAAGGCTTGAGCGGGCCCCGATATAATCGGGGTGTCACCTATCTACATAAATATCAAGAATTGCCGTTCAGAACCCTATCCGCCTGCCAGCATCTTCTTCATTTCGGCCCAGTCAATAACCGTCGTTGGGTAGATGCCATCCACCGGCAAGGCGATGCCCTTGGCAAAGACGTCTATTATCGCCTGCTCCGACGGCGCTTCCCACAGGCAAGCCGCCTCAGGATATCCCAGAAGGCCCCTCGATAGCCATCCCTGATCGCCTGCATCAACGTAATGTTCTCATTGTAATTGTAATTTCTATTACCCGCGTCGGGAAAGTTCGAAAGAAACCGCTCATCGCCGGCGATAAGACTGGCCAGATACCCAGGTGCATCTTCCCCCAGAACCGAGGATAGATAGAAGACAGGGACAAAGAATTTTTCGTCCCTCGCGCCCTGGAGATTGGGGTTTTGCTCCATGGGCCCCTGCTTTCGCACCATAGCCGCCAGCGCCGTTTCAGGGAAGATGCGCACCCCCAGGCTGGCGCCAACACTGGAGGGGGAGAGCCTTTTCATTGTCTCGATGGTCTCCCTGAGCGAATCACTGGTCTCCCCGGGCCCGCCGAGGAGCAGGTCGTACATGAAGACAATGCCCTGGCGGTGACAGAGCTGAGCGGTGCGCGCCAGGTCCTCGACGGTGAAGTCCCGGCCTAAGGTGCGAAGCATCTGGTCATTTGCACTATCCACGCCGAAGTCGATGCCAGCGCACCCTGCTTTTTCGAACAGAACGGCAAGCTCCTCAGAAAAGGGAGCAGGGCTACAGTAGGCATACCATCTCACTTTAGAGCCCAACCCTCTGCTAACGATTTCAAGGCATATCTCCTGGGCATGAGCGGGGGGAAAATTGAACTCGCTATCGCAAAAGTGGAAATGGTCGATCCCCATCTTAAGCAGTGCCTCGATCTCATCGACCACACTCCTCGGGGAGCGACAGCGCACCCTCCCCCCCTTTGCCAGGGGGTCAGCGCAGTAGATGCATCGCTTAGGGCAGCCCCGCTTCGCCTCGATGCTGCCCATGCCCCCTTCTAAAAAGTAACGGCGGTTGTCCACCGCGTTTCGTTCCGGGGTAGGCATATTCTTTAGATCGAGGTATTTTGGGGGATTGCGATGGAAGCCTTTCGCCACGCGATACACAAGCCCGGGGAGACCGTGGTAATCCTCCCCAGCCACAATCTTCCTCAATAGTAAAGGGAGCGAGTATTCCCCATCACCCCAGATTCCCAGGTCGAGGCCGCAGTACTGGAGTATGGCCTCAGGCATGATGGAGAACCCCGACCCGCCAAGGATCAAGGGGGCGGAGGTATGCGCCCGAAGATAATCGATCATCTCCTCGAGCCTGGGGACGAAGAAATCCTGGGTGGCAAAACAGGTATCATCAGTGTTGCGCAGGGTGATGGCGATGGCGGAAACGCTGTTTGAAGCGAAATATCGATCAATTTCTCGGGCGAAGTCCTCGGAGAAGCAGAGGTCGAGGAGGTCAACCTCAAAGCCGCTCTCGCCGAGGGCCGAGGCAAGATAATCCAAAGCGAGGGGCGCTACCGGCGGCTTCATCTGATTGGGGTTTATCAGGAGCACCATCTCCAAGTCGCCCCCTAGTCGCCCGAGCGGAAGCGCCGATACGCCACCAGCTTGCCCAGGGCCATGGCGGCCCTCCGGCCATCGGGGTAGATGGCGATCCCCGTGGTGGGCAGAGGCTCCTCCATCACCGTCTTAAGGGCCGGCGTGGAGACGAAGGCTATCGGCTTCTCCACCCCCCTCACTACCTCCAGCACCCTCTCGATATAACTGGGGTCCCAGCTACTACTGGTGATGAGCAGCATATCGACGTTATCATCCTCAACCAGCGCCCTGATGGTATCGATATACAATTGCGGGTTAAAAATCGACCCCATCCCCAGGTCAACGGGGTTATCGATGCTGGTGCCCACCGGGGGGACAAACTCCTCGAGCCTTCTCCTGGTATGCGCTGAAAGCGTGGCAACCTCCAGCCCGCACTCGATGCAGGCGTCGGCGATGGTCACCCCCAGCCCCCCCATTGCAGAGACGATGGCAGCCCTCCCCCCCTTGGGGAGGGGAAGGAAGTAAAAGGCCTCAAGACAGTCGAGCAGCTCCTCAGCGCTATTGGCGCTGATCATGCCCGTTTGGGCAATGGCAGCCCTCCAGATCTCGGTGGCGCCAGCGAGGGCCCCGGTGTGAGTGGCGGCGGCGCGCGCGCCCACCTCGGTAGTGCCCCCCTTCCAGATGATGATGGGCTTCTCCATGGAGACCTCCCGGGCAAGCTGACAGAACCTCCTGGCGTCCTTAACCCCCTCCAGATAGGTAAGGATGATCCTCGTCTCCGGGTCCTGTCCCAGGTATGCCAGAAAGTCTGCGGCATTGAGGTCGCATTCATTACCGCAGCTCACCACCTTGCTGAACCTGATTCCCCGCGCCGCCTCCGCCACGGTGAACATCACCGCAAGGGAGCCGCTCTGGGAGATCATGCCCACCGGGCCACTTTCCTTAGGCAGGAAGCCAAAATTTGCCAAACGCGATGAGGGGCAGTATATCCCGACGCAGTTTGGCCCAATGAGCCTGGTGTCACCCCGCCGCGCAATCTCCACCACCTCCTGCTCCAGTCTTCTGCCCTCGCCGTCCTTTTCTCCAAATCCCGAGGTGCAGACCACCACCCCCTTAATGCCCTTCAGGGTGCATTCCCTTACTACCTGGGATACTGTTTCCTGAGGAGAGAACACCACCGCCAGGTCCACCTCCCCCGAAATCTCCCCCACCGTGCTATAGGTCTTTACTCCCCGGACCTCCTTTTCCCTGGGGTGCACCACATAGAGCTTTTCAAATCCCAATTGGATAAAGCCATCGAGGAAAAAGCGCCCTAAATTCCCATCACTGTTGGAAGCCCCCACGATCACCACACCTCTGGGATGGAAGATGCGCTCCAGCTCCGCGAAAATGTCCCTCTCGACTTCGGTGGCGCCTTTCAAGCTAGCCTTCCCGCTCCAGTGCATCACGCCAGGTCTGAAGAAGGGCTTTGCTGCCGAGGAGTTCATCGGTTGCGGAATAAGGGTCGATCTCCCCCCGCTCCACCCGTTCCATGGCTACCGTGAGCTGCTCATTCTTCCTTATCAACGCTAGAATCCGCCCCCGGACGGTCCGTTCCACGACCTCCAGGAATTCTGCCTTCCGCTGCGCCTGGCGGCGCTGGGAGAGCAGCCCCTCTTTTTGAAGCGCCTGGCGATGGTTTCCGATCTCCCGATATAGCTCCTCGATTCCGATATTATTAACCGCCTGGGTGGTAAACACTGGAACCTGCCACCAGGAATGCTTCGGGTTGAGGCGAAGCATCTGCTCCAGCTCCACTACTAAATAATCTGCCCCCTCCCGGTCCGCCTTGTTGACCACAAATATATCGGCGATCTCCAGAATCCCGGCCTTCATCGTCTGGATGGCATCCCCCACCCCCGGAACCAGAACCACCACCGTGGTGTCCGCAGCATCCATAATGTCGAGCTCCGTCTGCCCCACGCCTACCGTTTCCACCAGAACAAAGTCCTTTCCGAAGGCATCCATGAGCTTGAGCACCTCCCTGGTGGCGGGAGATAATCCT
>JAUWZB010000150.1 GCA_030615555.1 Dehalococcoidales bacterium | reverse complement strand
TCCAGGCTTCAAGTCTTTAGCCTTTACCTTCATCGAGATACCCAATTGCATAGTTTAAAATTTTCAAAATTGACTTAAGAATCGCAGGTCGTTGGAATAAAAAAGGCGAATATCATCAATGCCATAGCGGAGCATGGGGATGCGCTCCAGCCCCAGGCCAAAGGCAAAACCGGTATAGACCTCCGGGTCATAGTCAACACGCCTCAAGACATCGGGGTGCACCATCCCGGCGCCCAGGATCTCAATCCAGCCGGTGCCCGAGCAGAGCCGACACCCTGAGCCGCCGCATACCATACAGTCAATAGCCATCTCTACCCCAGGCTCGACAAAGGGGAAGTAATCACAGCGAAATCTCACCTGGCGTTCCTCACCGAAGAGGCGCCTGGCAAAGTTATAAAGGGTCCCTTTGAGATCGGAGAAGGTGATGTGCTCATCGACGGCGAGCCCTTCGATCTGATAGAACATGGATTCGTGGGTGGCATCTGTTGCCTCATAGCGGTAGACCTTGCCCGGCACCACCACCCTCACCGGGGGCCGCGTCCGCTCCATAACCCTGATCTGCATCGGGGAGGTGTGGGTACGCAGGAGCATAGGGCGCTGGCCACTCTCGGTCTCGATCCAGAAGGTGGCGAACATGTCGCGGGCGGGGTGATCGGGGGGAATATTCAGCGCCTCGAAGTTATAGTAGTCCCACTCCACCTCAGGCCCCTCCACCACCTGAAAGCCGAGGGCGACGAAGATGTCGCAGATCTCGCGAACCATCTGGGTGGTGGGATGGAGGCGGCCCAGGGGAATGGGGCGTCCAGGGAGGCTCACATCTTTTACAACCTTTGCCGCTGCCTCCACATCTTGAAAGGCTCGCTCTTTTAGCGTGTCCTTATTTTCCCTATAATGCCTTTCAAGGGTGGCTTTGAGTTCGTTGGCGGAGGCGCCCACCGCCTTCCTCTGCTCCAAGGGGAGCGATGCCACTCCTCGCAGGATCTGGGTAAGCTCGCTCTTTTTGCCCAGGTATCTGACCCGCCACGCCTCAAGCTCCTTGAGGTCGGAAAGGTTGCTCAACTCATCGATCGCCTTAGACTTAATTTCCGCTAATTTCTGGAGCATCGCCTGCTATTATAGGCTAGGGGTAGCAAGGGGTCAAGGAGAGGATTTTAGAAGGGGGGCTAGCCCTGGGATTGTCCTTTGGCAATTGTGGCAAGCTGGGAGAAGGCATTGGGGTCCCTCACCGCCATATCGGCGAGCATCTTGCGGTCGACTTCAACGCCTGCTTTCTTCAAGCCATCGATGAACCTGCTATATGAGAGCCCCTCCTGTCGGGTAGCAGCATTGATGCGGACGATCCACAGCCTCCTAAAATCGCCCTTTCGCTCGCGGCGGTGGCGATAGGAGTAGCTCAGGGATTTCATCATCGCCTCGTGGGCGACGCGGTAGTGGGAGTGCCTCACCCCGCGCTGTCCCTTGGTTAGCCTCAGCACCTTCTTATGACGACGGTGGGCAGCGACATTGCCTTTTGCCCTGGTCAATTATATCCTCCTTTTCGCCCTTTACCGTTGCCTCTGGGTGTTGAAAACTTGCTCTTTAAGAGCTTCTGTATTTTCATGGTGATATCTTTAAGAATAAGGAATGAGCCTCTTTACGCGTGCCCTGAATGAGGGATGGAGGGGAAGCTTCTTATCATAGAGCATCTTTGCGCGGCGGGACTTGTTTCGCCTGAGGTGGCTCTTGCCACCCTTGGTGCGCATTAACTTGCCGCTGCCGGTAACATGGAAGCGGCGGCTTGCTGCCTTATGAGTCTTTAATTTGGGCATCAGGGGACTCCTTGGCGGGTTTGAGTTGCTTGGCAGGGGCGAGGACCATGATCATACGTCTCCCATCCATTATCGGGG
>JAUWZB010000056.1 GCA_030615555.1 Dehalococcoidales bacterium | reverse complement strand
TCTCGTGTGCGAAAAGAGTACTCGGCGGTTCTTGTTTGTCAATATCCCTCAATTGAACGACAATATTGCAATCTACCCTAGCTTTGTGTATGATTTGAATGCAATTTCAAATGTTTTTAATCCAACTTAATTAAGGAATTATAAAGAGATAATATAAACGTGAAAGCGGTCAGTGATTGCTACCCGTGTCTCTGCCGCTTGGTATACCAGGCGGCAGGACTGGCCACCGGCGATGAGGAAGTGAGCGCGGAGGCGGTAAGGGAAGGGCTGAGGATCGTCGATGAGAATTTTTCCTCAGATGCGTTGACTATCGACATTGCCACCAGGATTCACCGAGTAGTAGCGGAGATAACCAAAAACCCCGATCCCTATCGGGGCATGAAGGACGAGGAGATAAAAATCTCCCGGGAGGTGATCGGGGAGGTAAGCCCAGCCTACCCCCAGGGTTTCAAGGGTTATCTGGCGCTCTCTGCTCTGGGGAATGCCATAGATTTCTTCAAAGATTTTCACACTATAAGAGATGACTTGAGACAACAGGTAAAATTCGTGCTTGACGAGTCAGGCGAATTCGAGAGAAAGCTCGAAAAGGCGACAAACGTCCTTTTTCTAGCTGACAATGCCGGGGAGGTATTCTTCGATTTGCCCCTGGTAAAATGGATGGCGAGGTTTGCCAGGGTTACCTATGTAGTCAAGGAATCACCGGTGCAGGATGATACCACCCTTGATGATCTGAGGTTGGCTGGGCTTGAGGGAAAGCTGAATCGCGTGATCACCACGGGCACCGCCACGCCCGGGGTGCTGCTCTCCTTAGCCTCGGCTGAGTTCAGGAGGGAGTTTGTGGCGGCCGATTTGATACTGGCAAAAGGCATGGGATATTATGAGGCGCTCTCGGAGCTCCCCCCCGAGGGGAGGGTCCTCTATTGTCTCATGGCCAAATGCCGGCCGGTTGCCGATTCCCTGGGGGTGCCGCTAAATAGCTACGTTGCAATGTTGCGGTGAGCTAGTTGATGGCGGAGAGCTTTATCTTTTACCCCGATAGTTACTTCATCGGCGACCCTGCCGACTGGGGACTGCCTTTCGAAGATGTCTATTTCCCCACTACCGACGGGGTGATGCTTCATGGGTGGTTCGTTCCGGGGCAAAAGGAGATAACATTACTGTGGTGCCATGGCAATGCCGGAAACATCAGCTACCGATTGGATAATCTAAAGCTCCTTCATAACAGACTATCTCTCAATATCTTTATTTTCGACTACCGTGGCTATGGCCGAAGCCAGGGGAAGCCCTCTGAGGAGGGCACCTATCGCGATGCCCAGGCCGCTTTGGCCTACCTCCGCACTCGCCAGGACATCGACCAGGACGTCATAATATTCTTTGGTCGTTCCCTGGGCGCGGCGATTGCCGTGGATCTAGCAAGTAAACACCAATGCCTCGGGCTTATTCTGGAATCGCCTTTCACCTCCCTAGCGGGGATGGTGAGTCAGGCCTTCCCTTCCCTCCCGCCCAACATGCTTCCCATCAAGTACGATTCTCTCGCTAAAATAAAGCGGATCACTGTCCCGCTGCTCATTCTGCATGGCGATTGCGACGAGGTGGTCCCTTTCGAATCGGGAAGGGAATTATATGAAGCGGCCAACGAACCAAAGGAATTCTATACCATTGAGCAGGCAGGCCACAACGATACCTATATTGTGGGTGGCGAGGGATACATGGCAGCCCTTCAGGGGTTTATCGCAAATCTAAAGAGGACCTGACCGGGGCGAAGCACTTTCTATGGATGGGGCATGCCCCCAATTGCCTGAGACTTGCCAGGTGCTCCCTGGTGGCGTAGCCCTTGTGCCTGGCGAATCCATAGCCGGGATGTATCTCATCGAGCGTCACCATGATGCGATCCCTGATCACCTTGGCAATAATGGAGGCGCAGGCGATGGAGAGGGAGCGGCTATCGCCCTTAGTGATGCTTCTCTGGGGGAGGGCGAGCTCGGGCAAGGTGACGAAGTCGATGAGGAGGAAATCGGGGGGGTGGGGAAGGTGTGCCACCGCGGAGCGCATCGCTATTCTCGTTGCCATTACAATACCCCGGGTATCGATTAGCTTGTGGGGTGTAGAGCCAACACCGATAGCGATGGCTGCCTCCCCAATCAGGGAAAAAAGGGACTCTCGCCTTTTCGGGGTGAGCTCTTTGCTATCGCGCACCAGGCGGAGCCAGGGGGCATCCAGGTTGAGGGGCAGGATCACGGCGGCAGCTATCAGCGGCCCCGCCAGAGGACCACGCCCCACCTCATCGATGCCCGCGATGAAGCGGTAGCCCTGCATCGCAAGCCTCCGCTCTTCAATAAAGGTCGGATGCTGTGCTATTTTAACTGCCGTTTTCAATGATCCCTCCCCCCAAAACTTCCTCCCCCTGGTAGCAGACGACCGCCTGCCCGGGCGTGATCGCTCGCTGAGGCTCGTAAAAGCGAAGCTCAAAAAACTCCCCTCGGGGTGAGAGCACCCCCTTTGCCCCGGGTGACCTGGAGCGGATCTTGGCACTGACCTCAATATCCCCCTGGGGAGGCTCGCCCGAAACAAAACTGACCCTGCTTGCGGTGAGGGTGTCGCTCCAGAGCTCCTCCTCAGGCCCCACTACGACAGTGTTAGCCCAGCCATCGATCCTTATCACATAGCGGCGCTCCCCTGTGGCGATCCCCAGGCCCTGCCGTTGCCCTATTGTATAGCGGGCGATGCCCTGATGTCCCCCCAGCACCCTGCCATTGAGGTCGATGATCTCCCCCCGGATCGGGGGAAGGCGCCTAGTCAGGAAGCTACGGTAGTTGCCATTGGGGATGAAGCAGACCTCCTGGCTCTCCCCTTTGCCACTGCTGGGCAGCCCTCGCTCTGCTGCCATGCGGCGCACCTCATCCTTGCGGTATTCCCCCAGGGGAAAGCGGAGGTGCTTTAGCTCCTCATGCCCTAGGCCGTATAGAAAATAGGACTGATCCTTGCTCTGGTCGATGGCTTTAAGCAAGCGGTAGCTTCCCGGGGAGGCGTCGATCCTGGCATAGTGACCGGTGGCAAGATATACGGCTCCCAGTTTAAGGGCCTCTTTAAGCAGAAGATCGAACTTGATTTTCTGGTTGCAGATAATGCATGGATTGGGCGTTCTGCCCCGGCGGTACTCCTCACAGAAGTAATCGACGACATGGGCCTGGAACTGGGGCGCAAACTCGAATACATGAAAGGGGATGCCCAGGCTCTGGCAAACCCGGCAGGCATCATCGACCCCATTTGCCCTCTCCGCACCACCCGCGCTCCAGAGTCGCATAGTGATGCCAATGACCTCATACCTCTCCCTAAGAAGCGCTGCGGTGAGGGAAGAATCCACACCGCCACTCATTGCTACAGCAACACGGTCACCCACTTTTCCTCGACGCTTGCCCTTCCCGTCTACTTGTTGGCTCTCCTAAGCCAGATGGGAACTCCACCTTAGCTGTGCCAGCGCTGCAAAGATCGATGCTTCCCACTAAACCGGGTAGCTTATGGTACGGGATTGTGACAAACAGCTCATCAGGCTTGTATTTTTGCCATTTGCGAGCAGTATAATCCAAGAAACTGATATTGATCTCCCCTGATACCAGAGGGTAGGCGATGACCATGTGGCATGCCGAGCCTACTATCTCTGTCTTGGGAGGGATGCCGTCGGGGTAAGTAGCCAGGGTGACCAGGCGACATGCTTGCTCTGGATTACACAAAAACACTACCAAATCGGGTGCTATCTCGGCCTTCTCTAGAGGGGATAAGACCACATATTCTGCCAGACCCAGGGGTGGAGGCGTCGTCAAGGCCATAACCCGATGGAAGGTGGCAATGGAGCAAAACAGTTTCTCTCCCTCCACCAGGAATTTCTGCAAAAATTTATATTCCTCCCCAGAAGGTCTGGGGGTAAGGCCGAGATGCCATGCTCCACCGGGGCAAAAGCAGCTTTCTTTGTTCAAGTTGATGATGGCGCCGTCTCGCGCATCGAGCAGGGCCCGGCACACCATGTAGCTCCCTTGGCTTGCTCCTGAGGCCGGAACCATGGAATAGCTAACTGCGATGGGGCTTCCCTTCAGCCTGAGCACTTCCCTTAGCCTTTTGGAGTATTCTTGCCAAATCATGCATCGCCTCCTTGCTTAAGAGTCAAGCAAGACTATCTTAGCAGTATAGTAGCATCACCTTCAGGAAGTCTAGCAAAACCTCGGAAAACAATCAACCATCATCGCGCGAACATGATATAATATAGCTGAGAGGGGGGATCAGCTTCTGGAAGCGGCACAATTAGCGAGGAGGGTCGTCGAGGCGGCCTCGGAGAAGCAGGCCACGGATATTGTGATGCTCGATATGAGGGGGGTATGCACCTTTGCCGATTATTTCGTCATCTGTAGTGGCGACACACAGCGCCAGATCGAGGCCATACGTGAGGAGATCGATGAGGTGCTGGGGAGGGAGGCAATAGAGCCGCATCGTCGCGAGGGCACCGTTGACTCGGGCTGGATCCTGATGGATTTCGGCGATGTCATCATTCATATCTTCGCCGCCACAGAGCGAGAGTATTACAAGCTGGAGAGGCTGTGGGGTAAAGCGACCCCCCTGATCAGGATTCAGTAGCTTTTTTCGAACTTTCCGAACTTCTCGGCTCCAGGAAGGGGATACCGCAAATAATTCTTAGCGAACCTGATAATTATTCAGTAGTGTGTTTAAAATTCTCCGCTTTTGAGAAGAAGAGCTCTATTTCCCTTGCTGCGGTCTCTTCCGAGTCGGAGCCGTGAATGAGGTTGCGTTCGATATCCTGGGCCAGATCCCCACGGATCGTTCCCGGTGCGGCGAGGGCCGGGTCGGTCTCCCCCATGGCATTTCTCACCACCGCTACCACGTCCTCCCCCTCGAAGACGGCGGCGATGATCGGGCGGGAGGTGATGAAATCTACAAGCCCCCTGAAGAATGGTTTGTCCTCATGGGCGGCGTAGAGACGCTTCGCCAATGCCTCGTCCACCCAGATCATCTTCATCGCTACAATCTTGAGCCCCCGCCCTTCTAGGCGGGAGATGATCTCGCCCATCAGCCCCCGTTCGAGGGCATCCGGTTTCAGGAGAACGAGCGTCCGTTGCATTACCATAACCTCTGCTAGGATTCCTTCACTATATACATTGTCGCCTTATCTTCCGCCACTGGGGTGCCATCCTCCAGTGTTATCTTGGCCTCGGTCTCGATAAGCCTTCTCCTTTTCCTCGTTATCCCGGAGCTGATGAAGAGCTGCTGCCCGACCAGAGTGGCGTTCCTGATCCTGACCTCCATCTTTGCCGTGACGCAATATAACCCTTGAAAGAAGGGGGCATAGGCCATTGCTTCGTCGAGAAGGGTGTTGATGATCCCCCCGTGGACAATGCCGGGCCAGCCCTGGTGGAGTTCCCCGGGGGTAAATTCCGTCTTCACCCTCTCTCCTTCCCGGCGAAAGCTGAGCCTGAGCCCGACGGGATTTTCCTGACCACAGGCAAAGCACATAGTATAGTCTTTTACGGACTGGAGGGATGGCCCATTCCAAGCCTTCATCTTTTCTCCGTCCTTGGTGCGGTAATCACGGGGCGACGTAGGTAGAGGGGCTGGAGGGTGGTGGGGTGGTCGAGGTCGCCCCTCTCAAGCCTCCGCCAGCCCAGCTCAGCCAAGAACCCTGCCCTTCTGAGCGTGCCACTCAAAATCACCGCCTCCTTCCCAAACCACTCCTCGATCTGCTGAGCGATTTGGGGTGAAAAACGGCCGCAGAAAAGGGTCCTTGAGGCGATCTTTGAGCAAAGCTCC
>JAUWZB010000059.1 GCA_030615555.1 Dehalococcoidales bacterium | reverse complement strand
GCGATGACCTTCGCCATCCCTTTTTCGCCCACTTCCTTCGTTGTCTTTTCCGGCTCCGTCAATAAATTGAGCACCAGATCAGAGAGCGCCTTCTCTTTCCCTCCCTTATCCTCAATGATCTCGTTAGCGATCTCGATCATGTAATCGCCGAAATAGCCTTCAGCGGGCATCAGGGCATCTCGCCCCAGCGCCTGCTGGTAGCGAGCATAGAGGGAGTGATAGAAGGCATCCATCTGGCTGCCGGCATCGTTAATGTAGTACTCTTTCACCACTTTGTATCCTGAGGAAGCAAGCACATTTGCCAGGGTGCTCCCCAGGATGGCACCCCGACCATGCCCCACATGAAGGGGGCCGGTGGGATTGACGCTGACAAATTCCAGTTGCACCCTGACGCCCTTCCCCAGGTCGATATTTCCATATTCCTCGCCGGCACTTAAGATGGCCGCCACCTGAGCGGTGAGCCAATCGCTCCTCAGCGAGAAATTGATGAAGCCTGGAGGCGCTACCGCGATCCTCTCGATCTCCTCGGGACGCTGAATCAGGCTGGCGAGGCTCTCGGCGATGGTTAGGGGGTTCATCCTTGCGGCCCGTGCCAATTTCAGGGGGAGGGTCGAGGCATAATCGCCATGCTCTGGATTCTGGGGGCGCTCCAGCACAATCTCAGGCATCGCCATGGGAGGAAGCAGATTACTCCGCTGCGCCTCGATAGCCGCCTTTTCCAGCAGGATTGCGAGCTCGTCTTTTATCATGCCTCCCCCGTGCTGATGCCATCCCACCAGAGCCGAGCCATCTCCCTGTTAAGGAGCTGGTGCTCCGGACGAGAGAGCTCTGGATCCTTCTTAAACAGGCGAATCGCCTCGCTGCGGGCAAGCTCCAGGAGCCTCATATCGGAAAGCTTCGCCATCCTGAGGTCAGGAAGCCCGCTCTGCCTGGTGCCAAAGAACTCCCCAGGCCCCCTGAGCCTCAAATCCTCCTCAGCGAGCGCAAACCCATCCTGAGTGTGCTCCAGAAGGGAGAGGCGCTCCATTCCCTCGGGCGATGGGCTCTCGGCAACCAGGATGCAGTAGCTCTGCTGCTCCCCCCGCCCCACGCGACCGCGAAACTGATGAAGCTGCGCCAGGCCAAAGCGGTCGGCGCCCTCGATAAGCATCACCGTAGCATTGGGGACATCGATGCCCACCTCAACCACCGGGGTAGCCACCAGGGTGTCCAGCTCACCAGCTCGAAACCGCCTCATCGCCCCTTCCTTCTCCGAGGCCTTGAGTCTGCCATGAACTAGCCCTAACCTGAGGTCGGGGAACACCTCCCTAGAGAGGCGCTCATATTCGGTGATCGCCGCCCTGGCCTCGATGGCTGCCGACTCCTCGATGAGGGGACAGATGATGAAGGCCTGGCGTCCCTCCCCGATCTCCTTGCGGAGAAAGCGATAAGCATTCTCTCGCTCCTCAGGGTCGAGCCGCCGCGTCTTAATTACCTGCCTCCCCGGGGGGAGTTCATCGATCACCGAGAGGTCCAGGTCGCCATAGAGGGTGAGCGCCAGGCTACGCGGGATGGGGGTGGCAGTCATCACCAAAAGGTGAGGGTTTGGTCCCTTCTGGCGCAGCGCTGTGCGCTGCATTACGCCGAAGCGGTGTTGCTCATCGACGATGGCAAGCCCCAGCCGCTCAAACTCCACCTCCTGCTGAATTAACGCGTGAGTACCAACAATAATATCCACCTCACCTTCCGAAATGGCCCGATGCACCGCCTTTTTTTCGCTCTGTTTCATACTTCCAGTAAGCAGGCCTAGGGTGATTGGGCGAGGGAGCAGGGAGGTGAAGGTGCGCAGACTACCCGCTACCTCTTCTTCACGACCTGCCTTAGCCAACAGAGCGGAAATATTCGAAAAATGCTGCTCCGCCAATATCTCGGTGGGCGCCATGAAGGCCCCCTGGTAGCCACTAGCTACCGTAGCCAGGAGCGCTGCGGTGGCCACCACGGTCTTCCCGCTGCCAACCTCCCCCTGAAGCAGCCGGCTCATCGGACTCGCCTTAGCGAGATCGGCAAGGATCTCATCCAGGGCTCGCTTTTGAGCCTCGGTCAGGGTGAAGGGAAGGGAACTGAGAAAGGCCTCCAGGATCTCGCCCTCGGGCTTAATCTGGTTCGCCTCGCTGCCCTCCCGCCACTCCCTCCTCCTGGAAAGCACCCCCAACTGGATCAGGAAGAGCTCATCGAAGGCCAGCCTTTTTCTAGCACGATCCTTAACCTGCTCGCTCTCCGGATAATGAGCCTGCTTTACCGCCTCGGAAAGCTCGAGGAGCTGGGCACGCCCTCTCACATCCTCGGGAAGGAAATCAGGAAGGCGCGGTGCCCAAAGGTCCACCGTCTCCTTAACCAGCCTCCTCACCACACGAGGACTTAGCCCCGCGGTGAGGGGATAGAGGGGGATGAGCCGCCCGGTGTGGGTCAAATCCTCGCTCACCAATGGCTCATATTCCGGTGACTGGAAAACCTTCACCCCCTTAAAGAGGCTCACCTTGCCGCTCAACACCAGTTGCGAGTTGGTGCGTAGCTGTTTGGCAAGATAGGGCTGATTAAACCACACCACCCTCATGTTGCCGCTCTCATCGCCCACGATGGCCTCGGCGGAGCGTCTGCCGCCCAGGATGGCCTCCTGCGCCTGCCAAACTGTAGCGACGACGGTTTGCTCCTCGCCCACCCCAAGCTCGGCGATGGTTTTCCGCTTGCTGTAATCGATGTGGCGCCTAGGAAAGAAGTAGAGCATATCGCGCACCGTCTCGACACCCAGCCTGCGGAACTTGGGAGACAGCTTGGCGCTGAGCCCCCTGATGGTGGTGATCGGTGCATCCAGGTTTTCGTCCCTTTTCACTTTGGGGGCTGGCTCCTTTCGGCCCTCAGCCTCCGTCCCATCCAGCCAGCGCAGCATGCTTTCCACCCATTCCCCCCGCTGTCTGATATCCAAACTAGCGTAGCTAGCGGGGAGCAAGCGCTCGGGAAGTTCGCTCGCCCAGCGCTTAAGATAGCGATCGAGTCCCCCAAACACGGCACCATCCCGATAGCTTTTTTTTCGCTCCAGCTCTAAGATCTTTCGAAGCGTGGCTAAATCCAAGGGTATTACTCCACGGAAAGGATGTAGTTATAGTGGGGTTGACCACCGTGGATCGCTTCCACCTCAAGGTGGGGGTATTTCTGGCGGAGCGCCTCAGCGAGCCCCTCGGCCTCTGCACCCTCAGTATCGGCACCATAGTAGATGGTGACGAGCTCGCTCCCCGATAAATCGATTTGGGAAAGCACCTCATTAACCAGCTGGGGAATGCGCTCACCCACTGCCACCAGCTCCCCATCGAGGAAGGCGATGGCCTGCCCCTCCTTCATGACGAGGTCGCCGAACCTTGCGGAGCGCACCGCAATGGTCACCTCCACCGTCCGCACCGCCGATATTGCCTCTGTCATGACCGCGACATTTCCTTCGAGATCTGCCCCGCTGTTGAAGGACAGGAGCGCCGCCACGCCCTGGGGGATCGTTTCTGTAGGCACAATCGCCACCCTTTTTGCGCTCAGCTCGCGCGCCTGCTCCGCGGCAAGCACAATGTTGGGGTTATTAGGCAGGAGAATAACCTTGTCCGAGGGCACCGATCCCACCACCCGGAGTAGCTCCTCAGTCGAGGGATTCATTGTCTGTCCCCCCGGAACCACGGCGGTGACCCCGAGGCTTCGAAATACCTCCCCCATCCCCTCACCTGAAGCCACCGCCGCAGTAGCGATCTCGATCTGGGGTGGCTTTTCAATAGCGATAAAATCCTCATGCTGATCATCCATGTTTTGTACCTTCACCTGGTGTAGTGTGCCCAGGGAGGTGGCATAGCTAATGGCAGCTCCTGGATCAAAGGTGTGAACATGGACTCTCACCAAATTCTCATCCTCAACCACCAACACGGACTCCCCCATAGCCTCCAGCCGCTCTCTGATCCGGTCCGAGTTAAGGTCCCGTCCCTCGATGATAAACTCGGTGCAGTAGCCGTAGGAGCGCTCCGCTCCGAAGACGCTAGCCCCTACCTGCCCGGCGGGGATCGGCGCGAGGATTTCATATCCCTCCCCCTCGCCCCGCAGGTAGCGTAACCACCCTTCGAAGATCACATAAAGCCCCAATCCCCCGGCATCCACCACCCCAGCCTCGCGGAGCACCGCAAGCAGGGAGGGCGTTCTGGCCACGGAATCCTTCGCCGCACTAGCGGTGGCCTCCATAATAGCACACAGGTTGTTGGTGGCGGAAACCCCCTGAGCCGCAGCGGAGGCCTCACTGATCACGGTGAGAATAGTCCCCTCTACAGGATGGCTCACCGCCCTATAGGCAAGGGTTGTCCCTTCCCTCAACCCCGCCACCAGGTCGCTCCCCTCCAGGCAATCCTTCTCCTGGAGCATTGTTGCCAGGCCGCGCAGGATCTGGGAAAGGATCACCCCGCTATTGCCCCGTGCCCCCATCAGGGCACCGTGGGCTATGGCGCAGGCCACCGCAGAGGCACTCTCATTTATGGCGCGGGATGCCTCTTCCACTGCCGAGCGCATGGTGAGGAGCATATTGATTCCCGTATCGCCGTCGGGCACGGGGAAAACATTGAGGGAATTTATCTGGGCGGCGTTTCTCTCCAGCCACGCTGTGGCGACACCAAACATACCGACCAAATCTTGCCCGCTACAGGAATTTATTACCTTCATCCCTCCCCTTCTTGCCACAAGGGCTTATTTATGGTATCCTCATTCGGTAAATTCTACAGCAAAATTCCAATTTGGTCAAAGGGGAAGTGATGCCAGGGAAATGTGATATATGTGGCAAGACGCCTCAGTTTGGGCATAATGTTAGCCACTCCAAGCGCCGCACCAATCGGCAGTGGAAGCTTAATACCCAGAAGAGAACGATGTTCATCGATGGGAAGAAGGTGCGGGTCAATATCTGCACCAGATGCCTCAGGACCATGTATAAGCTTACCGGTTAGCCCCCAGGCTCGCCCTGAGCCTCGCCATCGCCTCTGCGACGCTCCCCTGGCGATTAAAGATCGCCGAGCCAGCTACCAGCACTCGCGCCCCCGCCCCAACTGCCCCGGGCGCTGTCTGAGCCGAGATGCCCCCATCGACCTCAAGCTCCACCATAAGCCCCCGCTCATCCAGGATTTGCCTGAGGCGAGCGATCTTATCCAAAAGCTCATCAATGAAGGCCTGACCGGCAAAGCCCGGGTTGACCGTCATCAGGAGCACCAGATCGAGGGCGGGAAGGAGCTCATCGATTATGGTGAGCGGGGTCGCCGGGTTGAGGGACACCCCAGCCCTGACCCCAAGCCCTTTTATCGATTCCACTATTTTATGGAGATCGGGGCAAACCTCAGCATGGACAGTGATGATGTCCGCCCCTGCCCGGGCGAATTGCTCAAGCTGACGCTCCGGTCTCTCGACCATCAGGTGGACATCTAAGGGCAAATTTGTCCAGGGGCGGATCGCGGCGACCACTGGGGAGCCGATGGTTATCGGGGGGACGAAGTGCCCGTCCATGACATCCACATGGATGTAGTGAGCGCCCGCCCTGGTCGCCTCAACGACCTGCTCGCCCAGGCGAGCGAAGTCGGCGGAGAGGATGGAAGGGGCTATCTTGATCTCGCTGCTAACCATTCTAGCCCTGGACAATTTTTCTCGCCCTTGCCAGTTGCTGCGCCACCTGCC
>JAUWZB010000058.1 GCA_030615555.1 Dehalococcoidales bacterium | reverse complement strand
CCGTGCCGGGATCAGAGCCTACAAAGAGGCGGGGATCAAAAACCCCCGTGAGGAAATAAGCATGGCCGAGGTCCACGACTGCTTCTCCATTACGGAGGCGGTAACCATGGAGGACCTCCAGTTCAGTCCCCGAGGTAAGGCACGGGAGGATATCGAGTCAGGGTTCTTTGATCTCGACGGGAGGTTGCCCGTGCAGCCAGATGGTGGGCTTAAGTGCTTCGGACACCCGGTCGCTGCTTCAGGAATAAGGATGATATATGAGATGTATAAGCAGCTTCAGGGGAAGTCCGGGCCGCGTCAAATAAAGGATCCCAAACTAGGGCTTACCCATAACGTGGGCGGCTATCCCCCATGGAGTGTGACCTCTGTAGCTATCCTGGGGCTTTAGGGTATTGCAGTGCGGACGGTCAATAAGACCAGGCTTTCCCTGCTTCAGGGCGATATCACCAGGCAGGCAACCGACGCCATTGTCAATGCCGCCAATTCCAGCCTGATGGGGGGTGGTGGAGTAGATGGAGCGATCCACCGCGCTGGGGGACCGGCCATCCTGGAAGAGTGCAAGCAAATCGTTTCCCGGCAAGGGCGCTTGCCCCCAGGCGAGGCGGTGATTACCACGGGAGGAAACCTTAAGGCCAGGCATGTCATCCACACCGTGGGCCCGGTGTGGCATGGTGGCCACAGTGGTGAGCCTGAGCTTCTAGCCAGCGCCTATCGCCAGAGCCTGAGAGTAGCGGTAGCCAACGGACTTAAGAGTGTCTCCTTCCCCTCGATAAGCACCGGCGCTTTCGGATACCCGGTGAGGCTTGCCGCCGCGATAGCCCTCGAGACGGTCATTGACTTTCTCCATCGGGAGGAGTCCCTAGAGGAGGTAGTTTTCGTGCTCTTCGATGCGGCCACCTACCAGATATATGCCCAGGTCTTAGAAGCGCTGCTGCCGGAAAAAGGTTAGTAGCTCCTCTCCTGCCCGATCCCGTTATGCCCCTAATTGTGATCACGCTCGGATAGATGGATGACACTTGGGATCGTGGATTTCGCTTCACTTGTCATTGCGAGGCACGAAGTGCCAAAGCAATCCCGTGTAAGGGAATAAATTCTCCCTCCCCTGGCGGGAGGGAGTTAGAGGGAGGGGGATTTCACCTCCACCTCCACCTCCACCCTCACCCTAGCCCTCTCCCTTCAAGGGAGAGGGAACAAGGGGGGACTACGAGATTGCTTCGCTTCACTCGCAATGACAGCACGGAGTGCTGACAAGAAAATCACGGAGAGGAAGTGATGTGTCACTAATCATATGAACGAGTACAAATTGTTGACAGGGGTTAGGCCAAAATGGTAAACTATTTTTAGTGGGGGTGCGAGGGGTAGCGGGTCTGCAGAAATTTATTGAGATGGCATCGAGTTTATTTCGAAACGGGTGGCTGATAGCGTGGTGTTCTCGGCCATCCTTTTTTTGTGCGGTGAAGGCGCTAAGCATACAATATGGAGGCAATCATGCAAGCAGTAAGTCCCTATAGAGATGCGGTAGATATTATATTAGAGGAAGGTGGCGATCCCCTTAAACTGTGTTATCAATGTGGTCTTTGTAGTGGTATCTGCCCCTGGAATTTGGTGAGGAGCTTCCTGGTTCGCCGGATAATGCATGAGGCGCAGTTGGGCTTAGTGGACTTTGAGGCTGAGGAGGCATGGCTTTGCACCACCTGTCGTGCTTGCGTTGAGCGCTGTCCCCGAGGCGTGTCAATAATCGATGTGATGAGGGCTACCCGGAGAGCCATCGTGGGACTGGGTATCGGACCTGTGCCCGACTCCCTTCGCATCACCATGAAAAACATCTCCGCCATGGGCAACCCCCTGGGGGAAGAAAGGGAGAAACGGGTGGATTGGGCCAAAGGTCTGGAGGTGAAGGACTTTAGTGAGGGGACCGAGTTATTGTATTTCTCCTGCTGCCTTCCTGCCTACGACCCACGGGGTCAAAAGATCGCCCAGGCTACAGCTAGTATCCTGAAAAAGGTGGGGGTAGACTTCGGCATCATAGGTGCTGAGGAGAACTGCTGTGGCGAGAGTGTTCGCAAAGCGGGAAACGAAGCCCTGTTTCAGAGTTTAGTCCAAAGCAACACCGCTGTTTTTAGCGAAAAGGGCGTCCGGAGGGTCCTCACCACCTCTCCTCACTGCTATCACACCTTCAAGAACGAATATCACGAGCTTGGCGGCAATTTTGAGGTAATTCACTATACCCAGTACCTCGCCCAGCTGATCCAAGAGGGAAGGCTAACGTTCACCAAGGAGATAAATAAACGGGTCACCTATCACGATCCCTGTTATCTCGGGCGCCATAACGGGATATATGATGAACCCCGGCAGGTGCTCCAGAGTATCCCTGGCCTGGAACTGGTTGAGATGCCCAATTATCGCGAAAACAGCTTATGCTGTGGTGGTGGCGGGGGGAGGATTTGGATGGAGACCAAAAAAGGGGAAAGATTCTCCGACCTGAGGATAGATCAGGCTATTGAGGCAGGGGCGGAGGTGCTGGCCACCTCCTGTCCTTATTGCATCACCAACTTTGAGGATAGCGTGTTGACCACGGGTAAGAGTGAAGCTCTCGAAATTAGGGATATCTCAGAGCTGGTTCAAGAGGTAATCTAAGGGGGGTTAATATGAGCATGGACGAGAGAAGAATTGGGGTATATATCTGTCACTGCGGGTCCAATATTGCGGGCCCGGTCGATGTGGCGGAGGTAACCAAATTCGCCGCCGGCCTCGACTCGGTGGTGGTGGCCCGCGACTACAAGTTTGTGTGTTCCGACCCGGGGCAGGAGCTTATTAAGCAGGATATTAAGGAGCACGGGCTCAACCGGGTAGTGGTTGCCTCCTGCTCCCCACGCCTGCATGAAGCTACCTTCCGCCGCGTCTGTCAGGAGGCTGGGCTAAACCCCTATTTATTTGAGATGGCCAATATTCGAGAGCACTGCTCCTGGATAACCGAGGATCACGGCGAGGCTACCGAGAAGGCTAAGGCTTTGGTTAACGCCGCGGTGAGGAAGGTTTACTATCACGAGCCTCTGGAGACTAAGGAGGTTCCGGTCAAGCCCAATGTCCTGATCGTAGGCGGGGGCATCGCCGGCAGCCAGGCTGCACTGGAGATCGCCGATTCGGAACACCAAGTTTATCTGGTGGAGCGGACGCCCTCCATCGGGGGCCACATGGCCCAGCTAGACAAGACCTTCCCTACCCTGGACTGCTCCTCCTGTATCCTCACCCCAAAGATGAGTTCGGTGGGCTCCCACCCTTATATCAAGCTCTTGACCTACAGCAATGTGGAAGAGGTGTCAGGCTATGTGGGTAATTTCAAGGTCAAGATCAGGAAGAAGGCCCGCTATGTCGATGAGGATAAGTGCACCGGTTGCGGCGTCTGTATGGAAAAGTGCCCTTATAAGGCAGATAGCGAGTTCGAGGCCGGTTTAGCGAAGAGAAAGGCGATATATATTCCCTTCCCCCAGGCGGTGCCTAATGTCCCTGTGATAGATAGAGAGCTTTGCGTCTATTTCAAGACGGGAAAATGCCGGGCTTGTGAGAAGTTCTGCGAGGCAGGTGCTGTCAACTTTGAACAGGAGGACCAGATCGTGGAGGTGGAGGTGGGCGCAATCATCCTGTCTACCGGCTACAATGCCTTCGACCCGTCACCGATCACTCAGTATGGCTACAAGCGATTCGATAATGTCTTCACCAGCCTTGAGTTTGAAAGGCTATGTAGCGCGGTGGGGCCCACCAGTGGCAAGATTGTGCTCAAGGACGGCACGGAGCCAGAGAGCGTGGCCATCATTCACTGCGTCGGCAGCCGAGATGAGAACTACCACAAGTACTGCTCACGGGTTTGTTGCATGTATGGCCTTAAGTTTTCTCACCTAATAAAAGAGAAAACTGATGCCGAAGTCTACCAGATGTATATCGATATGCGCTGTTTTGGAAAGGGCTACGAGGAGTTCTATCAGCGCCTCTCCGAGGAGGGGGTTAATTTTGTCCGCGGGAAGGTGGCTGAGGTTACCGACCGCACCATAAATGAAGAGGAGCAAGGTAAGCTGATCGTGGTGGCTGAGGATACCTTGCTTGGCAAGATAATCAGGGTCCCGGTTGACATAGTTATCCTATGCACTGCCCTTGAGCCGCAGCCAGATGCCGAGGATGTAGCCAGACTCTTTTCCGTCACGCGAAGTGCCGACGGCTTCTTCCTAGAGAGGCATCCCAAGCTTGATCCGGTGGCCACCACCACCGACGGCGTCTTCGTGGTGGGCTGCTGCCAGGGGCCGAAGGATATCCCAGACACGGTGGCACAGGCCTCGGCGGCGGCAGCACGCGCCCTGGCTATGATCAGCAAAGGCAAGGTGGAGATCGAGGCCGCAACCTCGGTCATCGATGAGGAGCTTTGTGCCGGCTGCAAGACCTGTATCATGCTCTGCCCCTATAGTGCGATCTCCTTCGACGAGGAGGAGAAGGTGTCGCGCATTAACGAAGCCTTGTGTAAGGGCTGTGGCGTCTGTGCCGCCGCCTGCCCTGGCGGGGCGATCACCAGCAGGCACTTCACCACCGAGGAGATTACAGCTGAGATCGAAGGGGTATTGGTATAAGATCATAGGCTTTTTGTGCCTCCCCTCGAAAAATAGGCGTTCTCTCCCTTAGGGCAGTTCACCTCCCCATTTAGCGGCTGCTCTAGCCAAGGCTCCTCTCTTAAAAGGTATATCTGCACCCGCATTCGCAGTCCAAGTTTCATCTTGCTTCCTGGTAGAGGGGCTTGAGGCGACTCGCTTTATGTAAAGCACTTAACCCTCTCAGCTACTTTGGAACCTTCAGTAGTCCCAATACCGCGAGATGAACCCGTCCATTGGAAAACAGCAGGTCGCCTTGTTCTGGTCTCCATTGATTGCCTTCAAAATCGGTAACTTCGCCTCCAGCTTCTCGAACGAGTAACACCCCCGGAGCAACATCCCACGGTTCGATTTTTGTGGTAAGATAAGCTTCTCCCTTCCCTGCCGCTACCCAAGCTGTTTCCAGACCAGCGGAACCAAGTTTACGCAGATCCATAACCTCGGGATAAATCCTGCTGAGAATCCCACCAGTTCTCAGCCTGTCCTTTTCACCACCCTCACAATAAAACACATAACCTTGACGAAGCTGGGAAACCTCCGAAACTTGGATTCTTCTTTGATTGAGGTAGGCCCCTTTCCCTTTCTCTGCCAGATAGAATTCATTAATTGTGGGTGCATAGACTGCCCCGAGAACAAGTTCTTGCCTATGCATCAAGGCGACACAGACCGAAAAGAAAGGGTTCATACTGGCAAAATCGCTGGTGCCGTCCAGAGAATCCACGATCCAGAGCCAGTCGGGATCGCCTTCGAGGAGTCCGCTCTCCTCGGTTAGCAAACTGTGGTCAGGATATGCCTTTTTGATTCCTTGAACGATCAGCTCATCAGCCGTTTTGTCATATGCAGTTACCGCCTCCTTGACCGAACTTCGAAGTTCAAGCAACTGCAGGTCTTTCCCGAAATGCTGAAGCAAAAAGTCTCCTCCTGCCCTCGTTACCTTCTGGATTAATTCCCTCATCGGTGAGTATGTCATTGCTTGCAATATCGGGTTACCCCTTGCCTGTATAATTCTATCAGTCTCTTTTCCTCAGGAATTCTTCAATCTCACTGACCAATTTCTCACTTTCCTCTTCGGTCAGGTAGATGTTGCTTTCCAACCTGCGGATGTAATCATCGAGCTCAGGGAAACGA
>JAUWZB010000136.1 GCA_030615555.1 Dehalococcoidales bacterium | reverse complement strand
GCGCCGCACCCCCAGCTCAATGCCCCGGGAAACCTCCCGATCCCTGCGGATATGCCCCTCCCGCTCCAGAATCCTGAGGTTGTATTCCACCACCGATGTGGAGCTGATTTGGCACCCGTTTTGAATGTCCCTGATGGTGGGCGGGTAGCCCCGCTCGTGGAGAAAGCGATGGAGGAAATTTAGGATGCGAGACTGCTTGATAGAAAGCTGTTTCAACCTTCACCCCCTTCTCGAACGCTTGTTCTAATAAAATAGCATGAGAAGGGAAGTTTGTCAATACTTAGTCGCCAGTGGCTTATCTCACTATTTCTGCTTGGTGCTGGCGGTGAGCGCCTCGTTGAGCTGCTTCATGAGGCGGGATTTTCGGCGGGCGGCATTATTGGGGTGGAGCACCCCCTTTTGGGCGGCCTTATCCAGAGCCAGCGCTGCCTCCTTTACCGCCTGCTGAGCGGCATCGAGATCCTTTTGGAGGATCAGCTTCCTGGCCTTGGTGATAGCGGTCTTCACCGAGCTGCGGATGGGTTTATTGCGCTCTGCCTTTCGTTGCGCCACATGCGCTGCCTTCTGGGCCAACTTTTTACTGGTCAAGCTTTATACCTCCTATGTGAGTCGGGTCACGCTGATCACCCCGCGTACCCCCTCCAGCTTGTAGAGGAGCTGGCTTAACTGCTCAATACCTTTGGTCTGAAGGGTTATTAGTATTGTCGAAGTTGTCTGATCCTTGTGGTCCGTGGCGCTCGCCGCAGCGATGTTCACCCCCTCCTCAGCGACGACGGCGGAAATATCCCGAAGTAGCCCCACCCGATCCAAGACCTCAATGCGAACGGGCACGTCATAGAACTGGTCCTGCGGGCCCCATTCCACCTTAATCAATCGCTCCTTGTCATCCAGGTGAGCGATGTTGGAGCAATCCTTGCGGTGGACGCTTATCCCCTTGGTGCGGGTCACATAGCCAATGATCTCATCACCGGGCATGGGATTGCAGCAGGGGGCGAGCTGAGTCAACAGATCCCCCACCCCCATCACCTGAACCGCTGAGGAAACCCCTGGCTTACGCGGCGCCACCTCAGGGAGTGGTTTCTCTTGCTGCACGGCAAGCTTGGTGGCAATTTGATGGGTGCTAATATCACCATAGCCGATGGCGGCAAGGAAGTCCTCCACACTTTCCCGCTTAAAGAGGTCGGCAAGCTCCTCATCGGATAGGGATATTCCTATCCGTCGCAGCTCCTTTTCCAGGAGTTCCCGGCCCCGTTGGATGTTCTCGCTGCGCTCCTGCTTCCGGAACCACTGCCTGACCTTCTCCCTGGCGTGGGAGGTCTTGAGGTAGCCCAGGGCGGGGTTGAGCCAATCGCGGCTCGGCCCTTTACCCCTCTTGGCACTGAGAATCTCCACGGTATCGCCATTTTGGAGATGGTAGCTCAGGGGAACCATTTTTCTATTCACCTTTGCCCCAATGCAGCGATGACCCAGGTCGGTGTGGACCCGATAGGCGAAATCGAGAGGGGTGGAACCTGCGGGCAGGTCCTTTATATCGCCCTTGGGGGTATATACCAGAACGACGTCGCCAAAGACATCGGCACCTATGGACTCCATGAACTCAGCGCCACCCACATCCTTGTACCAATCGAGGAGCTGGCGCAACACCGCGAACCTCTCCTCAAACTCCCCGTCCCGTTTTGCCCCCTCCTTATAGCGCCAGTGAGCGGCGATGCCATATTCGGCAACCCGGTGCATCTCACGGGTGCGAATCTGTATCTCAAGGGGGGTGGTGCCCATGCACATCACCGTGGTATGAAGCGCCTGATACACCCTTCCTCTGGGGTGGGCGATGTAATCGTTAAACTCCTTGGGCAGGGGGCGCCAGAGGCTATGGAGCACCCCCAGGGCACTGTAGCAATCCGATACCTCGTTCACCAGGATGCGAAAACCCAAAAGGTCGTAGATTTCGCTAAACTCCTTGCCCTGGGAGGCATAATTCTCCATCTTTCTGTTTATGCTGTAGATATGCTTCGGCCTCCCTGTAACCTCTGCCTCGATCCCCGCCTTCCTCAGCTCCTCTTTGAGGATCTTGGTAACCTGAGCAATATACCTCTCTCGCTCCTCCCTTTGGGCGGCGATGAGGTGAGCAATGTCACGGTATTTCTTCGGCTCCAGATAGCGGAAGGCCAGATCCTCAAGCTGCCACTTTAGCTGCCAGATGCCCAGGCGATGGGCCACCGGGGCGTAGATCTCCATGGTCTCCTGAGCGATAGCGTGCTGCTTCGCCGGGGGCACCCGCTTCAGGATGTGCATCTCATGCAGCCGATCGGCAAGCTTGATGAACACCACTCGGATGTCCTCGGACATCGCCATGAGCATCTTCCGCAGGCTCTCCGCGTGGGTTTCGATGTCGATGGCACCCTTTTTTGGCTTGAGCTCCTCAGGCCATGAGATCTTGTCCAGTTTCATCAGCCCTGTAACCAGCTTTTCCACCTCGGGGCCAAACCTTTTCTTGATCTCGGTTAAGGTTACCCTGCATTGCTCAGGGACCTTATGAAGCAACGCAGCAGCAATACAGTGTTCATCGAGCTGAAGCTCAGCGACGGTGACTGCGGTCTGGAGGGCATGCTCCACATCTCCCTGGTAT
>JAUWZB010000019.1 GCA_030615555.1 Dehalococcoidales bacterium | reverse complement strand
GGGCATATGCCTTTAGAGGGGGTATATTTTTGTATTTATTGACGCGACTTGAGTGAGCCATGATAGAGGGCATAATAATCACTGGACTAATAAGCGGCGGCGTGTATGCCCTGTTGGCGGTTGGTTTCTCCCTCATTTTCGGGGCAGCCCGTATCATCAACCTGGCCCACACCGCATTTTACATGATGGCCGCCTATTTGATATTTACCTTTGCCAGTCTCCTCGGTTTAAATCTCCTTCTATCCGTCATTCTCTCTATAGTAGCTGTAACTATCATAGGAGTATTCACCTATAAGCTGGTCATTGACCGCGTACGTGGGCGTGAGACCACGGCATTGATAGTGACCCTAGCCCTAGCCATCATTATTCAAGAGGTCATGCTCATGCCGTGGGCGTTTGGTGGTCACTTTTTGAGGGTTCCCAGCCTGGTTTCAGGATACACGACAATAATGGGGATCAGGGTCACCTATCAATACATATTAACATTTGGGATGGTCCTGATCATCCTCTTGGGTACATGGGCTCTGTTGATGAAAACCAGGCTGGGAATCGCTATTAGATCCACGGCTCAGGATAGAGAAGTGGCCAATCTGATGGGGATAAACGTGGCCAGAACAGGAATGATAACCATGGCCATATCGGTGGCGCTGGCGGCCGTCGCTGGCGCACTGGTGGCTCCCTTAGCCATTTTGTCGCCCCATATGTGGATGCACCCGTTGGTGATGATCATGGCCATTGTCGTCCTCGGAGGGTTGGGGAGCATCAAGGGGAGTTTGGTGGGGGCCTTTGTCCTGGGGTTTGCCGAGACCCTGGTTGTCTTCTTAGTTCCTTCAGGTGCCTTTTTGAAGGGGTCTGTGGCGCTGGCGATCATGTTAGCCGTCATCCTGATAAGGCCTGAAGGCCTGTTTGGAGTAGCCTTTGAGGAAGAAAGGTGATGAGCATTATAAGCGCCTACATCGCTAGGGTATATAAAGAGTTGAGAGGGGAGATACTGGTCCTTCCCAGCAGAACAATAGTTTTGCTTTTCTGTTTGACACTATTATTGCTACCCCTGATAACAGCGCATCCGTACTATCTTGGCATCTTGTTTATGGCGAGCATATTTGCCATCTTCGCTGCTAGCTGGGATCTATTATCTGGCTTTACTGGCCAGCTGAATTTTGGCCATGCCCTCTTCTTCGGGGTTGCTGCCTACACAGCTGCCCTTCTAAATCTACACTTCGGTTTAGCCCCGTGGCTAACTATACCTCTTGGGGCGCTTGCTGCGGTACTGGCGGGACTTGTTATCGGTGTGCCCTGCCTGAGGTTGAGGGGGGTTTACCTGGCCCTTGCCACCCTGGCCTTTCCCCTAATCCTGACTGGATTTATCTTCGTTTTTCCAGGTATCACTGGTGGTGAGTTGGGCGTTTCCGGCATAGACCCCCTCTCCGGCTCGCGGACGATCGATTACTATATCGCGGTCACCCTTATGATCGTACTGGGATTCGTTATGTGGAAGATCACCGCTTCCAAGACCGGCATCATTTTTCACGCCATACGGGAAGACGAGGTCGCTGCCAGGGCATCCGGAGTAAATACAACCAGATATAAATTGTTGGCCTTCTGTCTGAGCGGACTTTTTGCTGGGATCGCCGGGGGCCTCTATGTCCATTATATGAAGGTTGCTGGTCCATCGACATTGGAACTCATGCTATCGTTTCAGGTCGTCATATGGGCGATTTTTGGAGGTATCGCCACCATCTATGGGCCAATAGCCGGAGTCTTCATCATCTATATCCCTTATACTACGATTATGACATCCCTGCCTGTTGTGTCCGAGATACGAATGTTGCTCGTTGCCATCATAATAGTGCTTGTCATGCTGTTTATGCCTGAGGGACTCACCACCCGGGTGCGGGATAAGATCGAAAAGGTATGCCCCAGATGCAAGATACGAAACATAGCCACCCGTAAGTCATGCCGGGTATGTACGGCGGATTTAGGTTAGGAATTATAAAGCTACAAGCCCAGGTATGTCTTTCTGATGGTCTCGTCCTTGAGTAATTCCTCGCTTGTTCCTTCAGCGATCACCCTTCCGTGAGAAAGAACGTAGTTCCTGCTGGCTAATTGAAACGCCGAGCTGACGTCCTGCTCAACCAGGAGCATGGCAATCCCCGAACGTTGAATCTGCTTCATACGCTCAAACAATTCCTGTTTCAGCCTGGAAGCGAGCCCGGTTGAAGGTTCATCGATACATAGTAGCTTGGGCTGGAACATCAATGACCTTCCAATGGCGAGCATCTGTTGCTCTCCGCCGGATAGTGTTCCAGATATCTGATTCCCCCTCTCTTTAAGCACCGGGAACAACTGATAAGCCATTTCTAACCTTCTCTGCACCTCTCCTCTCTCTTTACACAGATAGCCGCCAGCCTTCAGATTTTCAGTAACTGTCATCTCTCGAAAGGGCCTTCGTCTCTCTGGGCAATGAACTAAGCCCCTTCTTACAATCTCATGTGCTGCCAGCCCATCGATCCTCTCCCCGGCAAAGCGCACAGTGCCTTCAATGGTTATGTCTCCAGCCCGCGCCCCCCTCATCGCACCCTTTTCCCATCTCACCAGTCCGGTTATGGCTCGAAGTAGCGTTGTCTTTCCAGCGCCATTTGGACCCACCAGACTGACCACTTCCCCCTCGTCAACGCCCAAATTCAGGTCGCTTAATATCATGGCGGTATCATAACAAACCTTTAGATTTTCCACCTCGAGAAGCAACTCAGATAACCCCCTTGCCTATGTAAGCTTCGATTACCTTTTCATCCTTGACTATCTGCTCCGGGGTGCCATCGGCAATCAGCTCTCCGAAATCGAGCACGATCACCCGATCAACTATTTTCATGAGTTCTGCCAGCTTGTGCTCAATAATAATCATGGTCGGCCCTTCACTATGTAATCTGCCAAACCTGCCCCCCTTGTGCAATCTCCTTATCGATTTCGCCATCAGCTCAGTCTCAGCAGGATTCAGTCCGCTAAATGGCTCGTCCAGTAGAAGTAACTCAGGGTCGGTAGCAATGGCCCGGGCTATCTCCAGACGCCTTAGATCCCCGTGAGACAGGCAGGAGGCCGGCTCGAGGGCGAGGTCGGAAATGCCGACGAACTCCAACGCATCCAGCGCTTTGGCCTCGACTGTCTTAACCCATTCCCCCCTCTTCATTGCCCTGGAGCTGAGGCAAGCTACCATAACATTGGCAATGATGGGCAAACGGCGAAATGGCCTGGTAGCCTGGAATGTTCCTGCAATTCCCTGGTTGACGATGGCCCAGGGTTTGGCTCTGGTGATATCCTTGCCTTTAAATCTTACCCTGCCGGAATCGGGCTTTAATATGCTTGTTATCAGGCGCAGCACCGTGGTCTTTCCCGCCCCATTGGGGCCGATCAAGCCAACGATCTCATCCCTGCTAATCTGGAAGCTAACCCCATTAACTGCAGTCAGGCCACCGAAGCGCTTGGTAAGGTTCTCAACCTCGAAAAAGGGAGGGACCACCTCATTCCTCCTCTAGCTCTTCCCTGAGTTCCCTGTGGGACACCTTTCCCACATCTGTCTTTGGGAGCTCACCCCTGAATTCAACGATCTTTGGGACCTTGTAATGGGCCAGATTCTCCTCACAGTATTTGATTATTTCCTCTTCGGCCACTTTCCCTCTTGCGTCGGTTTCGAGTACCACGATCGCCTTGATCAACTGTCCCACGTCGGGATCGGGAACCCCCAGGACACCCGCCGTCTTGACCTTTGGATGCTGGTGCAAGACCTCCTCTATCTCCCGGGCAAAGACGGAATAGCCCTTGTACTTGATCAAATCCTTCTTCCGGTCATAGAAGAAGAAGTAGCCCTCATCGTCCATCCTGACCAAGTCGCCTGTTCTGAGCCACGTCCTGCCATCCAGCTCGATTAAGCTTTCCCTTGTGTCTTCTGGCCTCCTCCAGTAGCCCTTCATAATGTTTGGCCCCTCGATAAGTAGTTCACCGACTTCCCCGGGAGGAAGGTACTCGCCGGTTTCATGGTTAACTACCGCTGCCCCGACGTTGGGTATCGGAACCCCAAATGAACCGACCTTTGGCCTTCCCAAAGGGTTGACGTGAGATACAGCGCTACACTCAGTCAAGCCGTAACCCTCAATGATCTTGGCCCCCGTCCTTCTCTCCCAATCTTTTACCGTTGACTCATGAAGTGTATCGGCGCCACTGGTAATCATCTTGAGCCCCTTCCAATTGAACCTGTCAGTCTTATCGTAGTCCTTGAGGAATTGGTATGCCGTTGGCACACTGTAGAACACCGTTGCTCCGTATCTTTCCATCGCGGATAGGATTTCCTCAAGGTCCGGCGTGGTAAACAGAATCAGAGTTGCCCCCAGAATCAGGCCGTTCAACATAACTACCACCTGGCCATATATGTGGTAAAAGGGCAGCAATGCTGGAACGACCTCCTTACCTTCCTCAAATGTGGGCCAAAAAGCCTGGACCTGCATCCCACAGGCGAGCAGATTGTAGTGGGTCAGCACAGCACCCCTGGGCAGGCCCGTGGTTCCTCCGGTATAGGGGAGGACAGCAATATCCTCCTTGGCATTGATCTCGATTTTCGGGGGATTCGGTGGGTATTTCTTTATTAGCTTTTGGAACTGGTGGAGGCCACGACTTTCAATAACCTGCGGGCTGGGAGCTTCCATCTTACCATACCTTCCCAGAACACTTTTCCCCGCTAATCTCTTTGATAGGGGCAAATACTCCCCGATACCGGTCAGAATGACATTCTTGAGTCCGGCTCCTGCCCTTTCAACGTTCTCATAAAGGAAATCCTGGCAGACAATGGACTTGGCTTCACTATCTTCAAGTTGATGCTTTACCTCAATGCTGGTATAGACTGGGCTGATCGGCGTCAGCGTGGCCCCCGCTTTGAGCGAGCCAAAATAGGCGATGATGAATTGAGGACTGTTGAGCAGGTAGAGGGCAACTTTATCTCCCTTCTGGATGCCTAGCTCATGGAGGGCTGTCGCAAACCTGTCTACTTCCTCCCTCAACTTTCCGAAGCTTATCTTATTACCGTAGAAGATCATCGCAGCTCTGCTGGAGTATTTGTCGGCGACCTCATCAAATACCTCAGGCAAAGAGCGCTCCGGAATCTCGACGTTGGCCGGAACTCCTTCATGATAGAATTTTAACCACGGTCTTTCATGATACTTAGCCTTAGCTTCCATATGCCTCCATCCCAGTTTACTTTCAGCCGACCAAACAGCACTGTAGGAGAAGAAGTCCTGCCAAAGGTTACCCTTAGCAGCGGGCAAGAGGGATGACGAGCCCGCTGGTATTTTGTGTCGGCTTCGGCATCATAGAGCGCCACAGCACCGGAACACCGTAGTCTCCGAGCCACGCAATCTTTTAGACATTATGTAGATATTGTACAACTACCTAGAGACTAAAGCAATTCCTCGACAACGCCCCTGTGCCAGACATGTGGGAGCAGCAGCTGCCGTCCAGCATTGGCAAGTTTGGATGATCTATGACCGGCTGAACAATCCGCTAAATAGCTTTATACTTTTTTTCGAACTTTATAGACCCAGACTAGCTTAAATAGGTGGACTTTAAAGTTCGAAAAGGGTAAGGGTATTGACAAATAGAATTTTTATGATTAAGATAACACAATGCGTCGCAGCGACGGAGGCGCCGGCCTTGCTGTGGTGGGGGTGGATAAATGGTAGGGATTGGCGGTGATGAGTGGCATTGTAGGTAACCGTGGGAACTGGGGAATATGGCTCACGGGAAGCTAGCTTCGATGTGTTGGAGCTAGCTTTTCTTTATAGGAGCTTGACAGATTCGTTAAGATGTGTTAAAAGGGCATAATATTCTTAATATTGTAGTATTGGGCTCGACGAAGGAGAGGAGGTCTCCAATGTGAGGAGGCATCTACCGAGTTCGATTGTGGAAAGGAGGGATGTGTATCGGGTAGTTTGAAAGGGAAAAGCAGACCACGAAGAGTCAGAAAACGTCCCCCTGACGGGGTTGGGAGTATAGGAGGATGAGGAAGCAGGGGGGCGGGTGAAAAGATTCCTTGAGAAGGAGGATAGATGAAAGGGAAATTACCAAGTATTGTGATGGTGTTTGTGGCCTTGGCCCTGGTTCTTAGCCTGGTGGCCGTGGTGGCTGTGGCCCCAAAAGAGGCTAGCGCCGACCCGGGCACCCTCAAGTGGAGCGAGATCGCCATTCCCCAGGAGGGAGTGGAGGGTGATTGGGCACTGGCGGACGGCTCGGATGTTGGGCCTATCGCCGTCTCCCCTGATGGTGGTACCCTGTTCGCCGCCGCCTACAACCTCAACGTGTCAGACGCAGGCACCGGTTGGTACGGGTTGGGCAATTGGAGTTTGATGAGGTCCACCGATGGCGGCTACGGCTGGAAGAACCCCATAACCAAGATCGACGGGACCGCTTACACCACGTTTAAGGCTTTCGGTGATAACAACGCCATCGTGGACATCGTGGTCTCCCCCGACTGGGCTGATGATGCCATCGTGCTGGTGGCCACCACTGCCAATGTCTACATCTCTGACGACCGCGGGGTAGAGTTCACCAGCACCGCTACGAGTGGCACGCTCGGTAGCATTACCTCCCTGGATGCGGCCCTGGATGAGGACGGCAGGCTGACGATGGTCGCTGGCAGCACCACGGATGTATGGCTGAAAACGTGGGTGGGGGGCTGGGTCGCCCAGAGTGTGGGAAATGATGTGCACGATGTGGCCTTCTCACCCAACTATGCTGGCGATGGACAGATCGTCGCTGTGGTCTTCGACGGCACATCAACGACCATGGTGCGGGCGAAGTTCTGGGAGGAGGCCTGGGCCGCCACCCTGGATGACGCGGAGATCCTCGATAAAGACAGTACGTCTGACGAATCGGTGCGGGCCAGCATCGGCTTCCCCGATGACTATGATGCCTTGCTCGGTCCCGTCTTCGTCGGCATCCAGACCCAAGATGTCGGTACCAATCCTCTCACCATAGGCGATGTGTGGCGGATCGACTGGTCCTCGATAAAGTCAACGGCCACCGACCTCAATGTGAGGGGTGTGACCGCCGGCGTTACCCCGACTGACACTGACATCTGGAGCATCGCCGTCTCTGGCAATGCTGATGAGGCGTTGATCCTGGCCGGGCCTAAGGAAGTCCTTGCAACCGCGGAGCCGGTGCAGTTACTGGTGCACTACAGCACCGATGGCGGCGCTAGCTGGACCCCGGCAATCCGGCCGCCCTCAGGCCTGAATAGCCCCTACCTGGCGCTCGGCTCTACCGCCGCCTATGTCGGCACCAGTGGCACTGAGAGCGCCTTTGGCTATAGCATCGCCGTTGGCGAGCTCCCTGAGGGTGCTTGCTGGGGTGAGACGGGGCTCATCGACACAGTCATTAGTGTCATTAAGGACGTGGCTGCCTCTCCGGGCTACGATGTGGATGGCATGCTCTACATGGTGACAGGCAATGCTTCGAGTTTGGCGAATAGCCTGTGGCTGACCACAGCCGACCGCATCACCTGGGACCGCGCCCTGTACTATCTGCTCGCCTCGCCTGAGCTTAGCTTTGACATGGTGGCCCTGCCCGAGGACTTCCCCACCGACCTCTCGGTGTTTGTGGCTCAGAGCGGTACCACGATGATCCTGCGCTCTGATCTTGCCGGCGCCTTCTGGCTGAAGACCATTTACGCCAGAGCGGCTATCACCGCTATGACAGTGGTCGATGCGGACACCATTTACACCGGCGATGCCAGTGGCAATGTGTGGCGGACCACCAATGCCGGCACCCGCTGGTACAAGCCGGATGAGAGCGAGATCACAGGCACGGTGACCTCGATAGTGGTGGAACCGGAGGGAGCCATCCTGGTGGGCAGTAGCGATGAGAGGGTGTACATCTGCTACGATGAGAGCGAGGCCTACGAGTTCGAGCGAGTGGGACCCGTTACTGGCCCAGGCGCAACTGTGACTTTGGTTGCCTTCGATGCCGATTACGCCGAGAATAACACCATCTACGCTGGCAACAAGTCGGGCCTCATCTACCGGTTCGTCATCGACGAGAGCACGGTGTGGGATCGGATCAGCCCTGATACTGCGACGATTAATCTTAGCGGGCTGGTGGTTATGGATGATGGCACCCTTTATGCCTCGGACCTCACCGCGGATGCCGGCGTGTGGCGCAGCGTTAATCCCACCGAGCTCATCGAGGAGGGTGGCCCTGACTTCGAGCAGATGCTCACGGATCTGCCTGAGAACGCTGTGCTAGAGCTGCTGAGGGTGGTCCCGGGCTCCAACATCCTGTTCGCGGTTAACACTAACGCCTCCCATCAGCTTATCGCCTTCACCGATACCCTGACCGGAAAGCCAAGCCCGGCTCTGCCGGAGGATGAGTCCACTGCGGGCGTCATCCTGGAGGCCGGGGACGACTACGGATTAGCCCGGGTCACTCTGGTCTGGGAGAGGATGACCGGTGCTCTAAATTACTCGTATCAGGTGGCTTATGATGACGAGTTTAAGAGCATCGTGGCGTCTGGTTATATTGCGGGCACTGTGAAAGACGTCATCCTCAATCCTGGCGAGACCTACTACTGGAGAGTCAGAGTAGGTGCGGTAGGCTCCTGGGTTGGGTCGCCGCTGCTGAGCCCGTGGTCTGAGACCTGGAGCTTCACCACGACGCTTGGCCCTGGTGCGGCACGACCGATCCTGGAAAACCCAGAGGCTGGCGCGGAGGACGTGGTCCTGCAACCAGTGCTCGAGTGGAGCGGGCTGATTGACGCCACCAACTACGAGCTGGAGGTCGCCAGGGACTGCGACTGGACTGACCTGGTGATCGACAAGACCGGGGACAATGCCCTTGGTGCAGTGACCACTTATGCGGTGCCCAGCGGCGTCCTTGACTACGATACCAGCTACTGCTGGAGGGTGACGGCGCTCAGCGAGACCGCCGTGTCGCCGCCGAGCGATACTGGCAGCTACACCACAATGGCGGAACCGACTCCCGCTGAGGCGGCACCAACCCCGGCATGGGTCTGGATGGTGATTGCCATTGGCGCGATACTGCTGATTGCGCTGGTCGTGCTCATCATGAGGACGAGACGGCCGGTCTAAGCGCCAAGACCTAGATAGAAAAAGCCCCCCGATAAAATCGGGGGGCTTTTCTTTTTAGCCCCGGTGTCATTGCAGGCTAACCACTATTTATTATTCCCTCTCCCTTGATGGGAGAGGGCAAGGGTGAGGGTGGGAAGAATAGTTAGCTTCGATAATCCAAAACCACCACCTGGGTCTCCTCGGACAAGCCCGCCTTGGTGATGGAGAGCCTGGGCTGGGCCGATAAACCAGCCTTTATCCCCATTTCCCCGAGGAACCTGTCCACCGGCTCCAGGTGGAAGCGTAGCGCCTCGGTTTGGAAATGCATGGGGATGACAATCCTGGGCTGAAGGAGCCTCACCGTCTCTGCAGCGGTGGCCGCGTCAATGGTGGAAAACCCGCCCACGGGCACCAGCAGCACCTCCACGCTAGCTATCTCAGCCACCTGCTCCGTGGAGAGGGGATGCCCCAGATCACCGAGATGGCACAGCATCATATCTTCCACCTCGATGAGGTAGATGGTGTTCCCCCCTCGCGTTCTCCCCTGCTCGGCATCGTGGAAGGTACCGATCCCGGTGATAAAAACGCCCGAGATCTCGTATTCACCCGGGCCATGAACAATCCTCGGCTCACCACTAACCCCTGAGGTGAAGCCATGCCCGGGATGGGGGTGACTGGAGGTAACGATATTTGCCCTGGGCTTTCCCAGGGAGTAGCCAATGCTCTCATCATAGGGGTCGGTAAGCAGGGTGGCCTCCTTCCCCTTAATCCTGAAGCAAGAATGGCCCAGCCAGGTGATTTCGATTACCCTCACCCCCTCTATCCGGGAGGATGTTTACAGAGCGACGGCGCAGGGATTACTTCGGCGAGCTCCCCACTTCGTTCGGGACAAGCCTCGCAATGACATTTTATAGTATTTCCCTCTCCCTTGATGGGAGAGGGCTAGGGTGAGGGTGAATTTGCGAAAGGCTATCTTCCAAGCCTGTTCACCAAAGCCCACCCCGAGGGCAAGGCCACTGCTGCCAAAACGAGCTTGAGCGCATCCCCGGGGATGAAGGGGTAGAGCCCCGCGGAGAGCACCCAGCTTTCGGGGGCGAAGCGAGCGAGCCAGAAAGCGAGCCAGGGCAGGCCAAAGGCATAGATCACGATGCTGCCGAGAAGCATCGCTAAGGCGGTGGTCCAGAAGCGGCGGTCCCATCCCCGCTCCGCGAGGAAGCCGACCACGAAGGCAGCAGCCACAAACCCTACGAGGTAGCCACCGGTGGGGCCCAGGAGCACAGCGGGGCCTCCGTGCCATCCGGCAAATATAGGAGCACCCATGGCTCCCACCCCCAGGTAGGTAAGCTGGCTCAGCGCGCCACGCTTACTCCCCAAGAGTGCCCCGGCAAGCAGCACGGCAAAGGTCTGCCCCGTAATGGGGACAGGGCCAACGTAGAAGGCAACTTGGGCACTGAGCGCGGTGACGGCGCTGAAACCTAAAACTAGAGCGATATCGCGAGTAATGCTTGCCCTGCGGGAATAAAAACCATCGAAAACGGTTAGCGCCATTGGGCGTATCTGGCTACTCACACTCTCTCCTTTCATTTGTCATTGCGAGCGCAGCAAAGCAATCTCTAA
>JAUWZB010000101.1 GCA_030615555.1 Dehalococcoidales bacterium | reverse complement strand
GAGCGCCATCGATGGGCTCAAGGCGTGGGAATATGGCAAGCTGGTGAGTTTCTTCGGCGATTTCAGAGAGCTAAGGGTGCTCGATGTCGGGCCCGGCGATAGCACCTTCTGCCTCTTTCTGGCAAAAAAGGGGGGCTCGGTTGCCACCATCGACTACCCCCAGCCTCTGGCGCCCGACAAGGAGAGCTTCAGAAAAAGATGCCGGGAAAACGGTGTCGCCGTCCACTGCGGCACGATGCTCCACCTTCCCTATAAGGACGAAAAATTCGACCTGGTACTCTGCATCTCCACCATCGAGCACCTGGATATGACTCCCGACTGGAAACCCATTCCCCATAGCGACTTTATCGCTGCGACCAAGAGGGCCCTTTGGGAGATGGGGCGAGTGCTCAAAAAGGGCGGCTATTTATACCTGACCTCGGATGCCTATGAGCCGCGGCGGCAAAAAACGGATAACTGGAGCTTGGGGGCGATATACGACGGCATCGGCGCCGCCTACAGCCTCTATGACATCGAGGAAATATTCGTAAATACCATTAAGCAGGCTGGCCTCGCCTTAGTAAATGGCCACGACTACAGGCCAAGCCTGGTGATCGATGACCCACAAAGATGCAATTACCGAGGGAGATACTTCACAACCTTTAGTGTTCTGGCGCAAAAAGGAGGATGGCGATAATTCTGGTTAGCGGTGGAACCGGCTTTGTGGGTAGTCACCTCGTCCCTAAGCTGACCAAGAGCGAAGAGAAGATAAAATGCCTGGTGAGAAGTTTCACCAAGGCCAAGGCACTGCGGGAGCAGGGGATAGAGCTGGCACTAGGAGATGTGACCGATCCTCAAAGCCTGAGAGAGGCCATGCAGGGCGTGGACACCGTGATCCATCTGGTGGCGATAATCAGGGAGAGCAAAAAGGCCACCTTCAATGGGGTTAATGCTCAGGGAACAAAGAATATGGTAGAGGCTGCCCGGGCCTCCAGCGTCAAGCGGTTCATCCATATGAGTGCCCTCGGGGCCAGTCCTAACCCCAGGTACCGCTATACCTATTCCAAGTGGCAAGGGGAGGAAGCAGTGCGAAGTAGCAACCTGGACTATATCATCTTCAGGCCTTCGGTCATATTTGGCCAGGGTTTTGGCTATAGCTTTATTGACAGCATGATACGGTCGCTCACGATGTTCCCTTTCATTGCTCCCGTACCCGGCTCGGGAAAGGCTCGCTTCCAACCCATCTGGGTGGAGGATGTGATCTCCTGCCTAATCCGGGCATTGGAGAGCGAAAAGGGAGGTTTGGGGATGGAGGAGAGCGAAAAAACCTGTGAAATAGGTGGTCCTGAGCACCTCAGCTATGAAGAGATGCTGGATACCGTTATCCATGTCCTGGGCATTAGACGAGTCAAGGTTCACATCCCTGTGCCCCTGATGCGACTGGCGGTGATCGTGATGGAAAGAGTCGTGAGCGACCCGCCGGTGACCTCAGTGGAGCTGGCCCAGCTCGACCTCGATAATACCACCGACCTAGACTCAGTGGAGCGCCATTTCGGATTCAAGCCCCTGGCGCTAAACCAGGGGTTGGGCTATATCAAGTCATCATGAGCAGTTTTTCGTACTATAAAGACGCTTCAAATTCCGAGAGGCGTATCTTTATAGAAATCGTTTGAGAAGGGGCGAAAAAAACAAAAGGTCACTAGAGGGAGGATAGTATGAACGAAATCTTTAGAATCATGGAAGAGGATGCTCGCAAAACCCCCCAGCAGATCGCCACCATGACCGGCATCCCCCTTTCTAAGGTGAAGGAGGCGATCAAGCAGGCGGAGCGCAACCGCACCATCCTTAAATACAAGGCGATGGTCAACTGGGATAAGCTGGGCGAGGGGCAGGTCTGGGCCCTGATTGAGGTGAGGCTAGTGCCCCAGCGTGATGTCGGGTTTGACGCCATCGCCGAGCGGATCTATCGCTTCCCGGAGGCGCGCTCGGTATATCTAATGTCAGGCACCTACGACCTCGCCGTGCTGATAGCGGGCAAGACAATGCAAGAGATCGCTTCCTTCGTCGCCCAGAAGCTCGCCCCCCTTGAGGGGGTGCAGGGGACGGTGACCCACTTCCTCCTCAAGCGCTATAAGGAGGACGGCGAGGTCCTCGAGGGTGAGGAGCGACCGAAGCGCGTGCCCATCATGCCTTAAGTTTTTTGAACATCCCGATCGATGAAATTCAAGAGAAAGTAAATCTGGAAATCACGCCATGAGTACTTTTTCGAACATCACGGTTGCTGAAATTCAAGCGACGGTGAATTTTAAAAGCACATGACGATTGCCTTGTAGCGTGAAAGAGCGAAAAAAATGAAAGATACGAAAAGGACGAAAGAGCGCGACATGATATCCAAACGTGTTAAGGAGATTCCCCCATCGGGGATCAGGAGGTTTTTCGACATCCTGGCTTCGCTGGAGGGGGTCATCTCTCTGGGCGTCGGCGAGCCTGACTTCGTCACCCCGTGGCACATCCGCGAGGCGGGGATATATTCCCTGGAGAAGGGATATACCTCCTACACCTCCAACTACGGGCTCCTGGAACTGCGGGAGGAGATCGCGCGCTATCTCAAGTCCCGCTACGGGCTGGACTACGACCCCCAAAGGGAGCTGCTGATCACCGTGGGCGTCAGCGAGGGGCTCGACCTAGCAATGCGGGCCATCCTCGACCCCGGGGATGAAATCATCGTTCACGAGCCGGGCTATGTCTCCTATATGCCCTGCACCGTACTGGCCGGGGGGGTGTTTGTCCCCGTGCCCACCACTATCGAGAACGAGTTTAAGGTTAAGGCCGAGGATATCGAGAAGCGGATTACCCCCAAAACCAAGGCCCTCCTCCTCGGCTATCCCAATAACCCCACCGGGGCGGTGATGGATCGCGAGGGGCTGCGGAGGGTGGCCGAGGTAGCCCAGCGCCACGACCTTCTGGTGATCTCCGATGAGATTTATGAGCGGCTGGTATATGGAGTGAAGCATACCTGCTTTGCCTCTTTGCCGGGGATGAAGGAGCGTACCATTCTGCTGAGCGGCTTCTCCAAGGCCTTTGCTATGACCGGCTGGCGGATCGGGTATGCGGCGGCACGGGAGGAGATCATCGAGGCGATGATGAAGATTCACCAGTACACCATGATGTGTGCCCCGACAATGGGCCAGATGGCGGCGATCGAGGCGCTCCGGGAAGGTGAGGCGCAGATCGCGGAGATGGTGGCGGAATACGACCAGCGCCGCCGCGTCATGGTCGAGGGGTTCAACCGTATCGGGCTCACCTGCTTCGAGCCCAGGGGGGCATTCTACACCTTCCCCTCAATAAAGCGCACCGGGCTATCATCAGAGGAGTTTGCCGAGAGGCTGCTCCTCGAGGATCGGGTAGCCGTGGTCCCCGGCGCTACCTTCGGCGAGTGTGGCGAGGGATATGTGCGCTGCTGCTATGCCACATCACTGGCGGAGATCGAGGAGGCGCTGGAGCGGATGAGCCGCTTCGTGAAAAGGCACCGCGCACGATGAACCAGGGGCTAAAGGTTGCCGTATCCTGGAGCGGCGGCAAGGACAGCGCTTATTCGCTTTTTCGC